>JAPUHZ010000502.1 GCA_027297485.1 Deltaproteobacteria bacterium | reverse complement strand
TTTTAAGTTGAAAGTTTTTGAGTGACTCCTGTATTTTTCATCAGGCAGCTGGCCTCACCCGCTGTGGATTTCCTGCCTGTTCTGTCTCATTTATATTGGCAGAGAGGGCTTCTTGAAATCCTCCAGCATCTCTCTGGCATCTGAATAGGCGGTGTCCCAAGTTTAGTTGGAAGTAGCCTACTGGCAAATGAGAGTAAACATCATCGCTTTCCTATCGTCAATCATTTTTTTGATCCCGCCTAGAATTCTCGGCCTCCATATTTGTTCTATAACGCACGATCTCCACTGCATAAGGTCAGAAACATGTTGCACTCCCTGGGCGGCTGAGGGAGGATGCTAATTCATAATTATTCTTACCGCATTCGGGGCTTTGCCAGGCTGGCCGACTATGCTATACGCAGGGGAGCTATGGTTAGTGAGAAAGCAAAGCACAAGGCCCTTCCCCATCTCCTAGCTGAAGATACCGCGCCAGTCTTCGACCCTACAGATTTTGCTCGGATTTAGGACTGAACTGGGCTTAGTATGGATTTTCGATGAAACAAAATGAGGCTCCGGTCACTAGTCGTTGGCGATGAACTTTAGGTATATTAACCTTCAGGTGTAATACCTGATAAATGCCTTTAAGGTATTTAGAAGAAAAAAAGCTGATCGGTTGGAGGCTCTAATTTATTGATGAAGATGTGAATTTTCTGTGTGCCGAGATGGTGAAATCTGGTCGACACACGGGACTTAAAATCCCGGGGACCGAAAGGTCCGTGCCGGTTCAATTCCGGCTCCCCGCACCAAATCAATGGGTTAGCGTTCCTTCTGCCAGGTCCTTAAGTCCAGTGTGTGCACCTACTGTACCTATTCGGTCTAGAGAAACTCCTTGTGGGGGTTCCCCTTAGTGCTTGGAACCTCTTTCTTTTCGCTAAATCTGTTTCACATGAATATGAACGAGTTCAGCCTAGGCATGAATTCTGTTTATCATATTCCATACTTCAAGATCTGACCGTCATCGCTGTGACAGGGCCGATAATTTTCAGGGCACAGCCTTTTATGTTACAAAACTGACAAAGCCGAATAATTGACTGGGAAAGAGAAGGATCAAAAAGAGCCGCGCTTCTCCCCCTGGCACTTGGCGCGGGCAAGAGAATGGCAATTAAAAGCAGAAAGTTCCTGTACTGCATTCTTCTGTTGCTGGTGGCGAGTGCATTGCTCTTTACCCTCCGCGAACCAATTTTGTCCGAGGTGGGCAACTTTCTGGTGGTTTCCGATTCTCTGGATAAGGCGGACGTGATTGAGGTGTTGAGTGCACAAACCGTACGTTACCAGAAGGCCGCTGAATTGTTCTCCCAGGGATGGGCCCCTAGAATCGTAATTACAAAAGGTACGTATCCTCACAGCGTTGAAGAATTGAAGCGATATGGAATCTCTGAGCTAGAGAGCCACGAAAAGGCTGCTGCTATTCTGAGATTTCTGAAAATCCCTAAATGCGTAATTGAGATAATCGATGGATATAACAAAAGCACGGTAGACGAGGCGCGAAAGCTCCGTCAATATATGCTGGATCAGGGTTTGAAGCGACTAATCGTGGTTACCTCCAACTTTCACACGCGGCGCAGTCGACTTCTCTTTCGGAGGGTTTTTAAGGGCACAGACATCACAATTGTAGTGCAGGCGGCACCGCCAGATTACGAATTCGAACCAGAGAAGTGGTGGACCCGCCGCAGAGACAGCAAAACCCTGCTATGGGAATATCAGAAACTAATTTTCTATGCTTTACTCTTCTGGTGAGATCATACATGCTAGCCTTCCTTGGAAACTAACCCTGGACCGGTGTCCCACCACCTCACACTAATTTTTTCCAAACAGTCATTACGGTACGACCTCCCATTTATCGGTTTACGAGCACAGTTAAAGCAGAGCCCAAACAGTTTGCTCTCCCTCTTCTTTGTTTTCTTTCCTCTTGCTTCAGCCCCCGCTTGAGTCGTGCAAACTCATCGCCAGACCTGGACCGCCGCCCCGATTTTGGAAAAGCCCCCGCTCCCGTTCTGACTACCTGCTTCTGCCACTTGTACAGTTTGTTGCGGCTATCATCAATTATGTCAATATCCCCCCGTAGGATCCCAAGCTTGTACTCCGCTGTATTTCGACGGCTTGTTGGTTTTGCCGTCCACTCTACCTTCGAAGGAGATTACGGCATGATACTCGTCAGAACGATTTCAACAAAGATTTTCGCGCCAAGACGCCAAGACCGCAAAGAAAACTTTTTTGATCCTCCTCCTTGGCGCCCTTTGCGCCTTTGCGAGAGTCATCGTTTATCCGAACTAAACTCAAGGGGGATAAGTGTATCATTTATATTGGCAGAAAGGGGCAACGCGCGGCAGAACGGGACAACGGACAGAAGGGCTACAAAACAACGATTCGAATTTTGACACGCATCGGTTCTCGTGGTAAATTCAGCTCATGCCAGGACACGTAAAACTAAATCGTTTTATCGTCAACGAGCACGGTAAACCCGAAGCTGTGATCTTATCACTGACAGAATACCGAAAACTTTTGCGCCTCATAGAGGACCGGGAAGACTCCATTGCTCTCAAAAAGGCCATCCAGACGAGGCGTGGCACGATCTCCCACTCCAGGCTGCTTGAGCGCTTAAAGAGGCAAGGACTCATCTAGCGCGTGTACAGCCTCGCGTACGACCGACGCACCACCAATAATTATAGGCATTCAGAAATGAGTAATGGGGACTAAAGACTACCGAGATCGTTTATTATGGTATTTTATCCCGAGCTTGATGTCTTGACCACGGCTCTCGTTTTAGAGGAAGATAGACGAAAACGCTTCTTTTTTTTACAGTGTGAGGGCGGTATGATTGATGGATATCAGCCTTATCCAGGATAAGATCCGTAAGGGACAGTACTATTGGCGTCAACATGCTATTGAGCGAAGCATCGAGAGGCAAGTTGCTGAAGAGGAGGTG
>JAPUHZ010000501.1 GCA_027297485.1 Deltaproteobacteria bacterium | reverse complement strand
GAATAGATACTCCCCTTGATCGTCCATGTATCTATGTTTCCCTTTAAACCACTTGGACTGATCTAAAACTTCGGGCAGAATCAAAGAAGGTTTGATAGGGTCAAGGACATTCCCTTTGTACAACGCTCTGTATCCAGTAGTTGCACCCCCGATATAAAGGTCCCCAAGGTATTTCCCTGCTCTCCGCTCACTTTTGATCCGTGGCGCGAGTTGGCTTCCACGCCCTCCTACATGGACAACCTTAATTTCAGGATATCTCTTCTGAAACTCCCTGAAGACGAATTCATAAGCTTGACTCCCGTATGTGGCTACCTTTCCTTCTCGCTTTGCTGCCTGTAAAGTCTTATCCCATTCTTCTTGCCAGGCCGGGTTTGCTTCCTCTGCTCTAACAGAACCCATCTCCAGTGGGATCTGAAAACCTAGCAGAACAACACTTAAAACTGATATCCTAAAGAATGAAACAGATCGGTTCATAAAAGACTCCTTTTTGACTTTTACCTAACACACTCTTGTCCGTCGATCCAAACCTCCTCACCAATCATATACCAGCTCCTGTTTACAGGATTTTCAGTGCTTGTAAAATCGCCGTGCGTTATCACCCAGAATAGCCGCTTTGTCTTCATTCCGCAGATCTTCCCTCTCTAAAATCTCATCGATCTCCTCCATGCAGTTGTCTATGGAGATCTCGTGCGGAAAATCCGAGGCGAACATGAACGGCTTTGGACCCAGGCGTTCGATCGCATAGGCGAGCGCCTTCTCGTTACCCTCGCACCCCACGAAGATTCGGTCGTCCGCGAAATATTCTGCGGGGTGTCTCTTCATCTTGAGCCCGCCGTACTCCAATTCGCGCTCCAGCCGATCGAGCACAAGCGGAATCCACGCCGTGCCGCCCTCCATAAACCCTACGCGCAGGTTCGGGAACTTGTCGAACACCCCATCGACCATCATTCCCGTCAGGGCGATGACCAGCGGTAACGGCATACCTAACGCACGGGTCGCCGGGAAGATCATATACGTATTAAATCCCAGATCAAGGTAGCTACCGCCGTGCACGGCCATGACACAGTTGAGCCTCTCGACTTCCTCGTAGACCGGCCAGTACTCGGGATGACTCACATGCCGGACCAGCCCATTGGAGGGAATCATCGCCCCGAGAAACCCCAGGTCCTTCACCGCGCGGCGGAGCTCGATCACTGCCTCGGTTACACTCTGCATGGGAACCAGCGCCACCGCCTGAAATCGGGAGCTACGCTCGAGGTACCGTTTGTGAACGTAATCGTTGTAGCCCTGCGCGTAGGCGAGCGCCCACTTCGGGTAGGCCACATTGCCGTAAGCCAATCCGGTGGTGGGATAGAGGACCGTATATTCCGTCCCTGTTCGGTCGAGAAAATCGAGCCACTGCTCCGGCCCGGTGTTGCGGTCAAAGGTCCCGGCGGTGCGCCGCGTTCCATCGGACGGCGTGTGAAAATGGTCGAGACTCGGCATCATACGGTGTGAAAATGTCGGCACCGTATTGCCCGGACCCCGGGTATTGAACGGCTCCGGCACGAATTGGAGCATGTCGTTGTAGTTCTCCATGACATGCCCATCCGCGTCGACGTAACCCTTGGACATATGGCCTCCTAATCTTGATTTCGCAAAATCCCTTCGGAAATCTCCTATTGCCTTTCACGCCGTTTCTTCGTCGTCGGAGCAAAGCTGGGTACATCCAGTGGTCTATAGTTATCAGTGGCCATAACAGCATACGAGATTCAATGGCCTTATACAGGACACAGGCAACGTCGTCCGTCATGTCGGCATGAACCACCGTCTCTTGCCTCCCTCTCCAAATGAAAGAAATTCCGATTCCCAATGCTGGGGTAGACTCTACGCCATCCTTTATAATTACCCCTTAAGCAGCTGATCCATACGACTATGACCACCCCGCTTTGATAACTCCCCCTCAAATATCAGTCGTATGGTGGGATCTTCATCCTCATATTCGATCTGGCTACCACCGGCCTTGATGCTCTCCGTCACCCCAAACTGCTTCGATAGACCAGGAAATTTCCTGCTGCGGAATGGCTTCAAAGCCAAATATCGGGCAGGCTCATCTCCAACATTAAAATGCTGATGGAACCACATCTCCGGAGGAACGAACAAACTCCCCTCATGCCAGTTATACCTTTGGATTTTCTCTCCTTCCGGCCACATCAAAGAGTACCCCTCACCCGTGAGAATGATCACATGGGCCCCTGCCTCGTGACGATGGGCCTTCTTGTATCCCCCTACAGGAAACTCCGCGATGTGGGATGACATAAGATTGTCTGCAATTTCGAGCATGATCACCCGTGCGCCTGCACCCCTATTCTTGCTTTTCTTTAACTCGAAGCTCCTGACATCTTGAATGAAATTGCTTTCCCAGAATCTTTCGCCGATGAGCTTTCCCTTGCCACTGAAATAATCGTCCTCTCCGCTGTAACGATCTTTGAAAACAAAGTCACAATTAAAAATAAAATCAGGGTTATGGAAAAGGTTCATGACCGTGGGGGCATTGGTCATGCCCAGGAACCGAACCGGCTGATTTCCCTGCCCGTTGAAGTGCTGATACCAGGTGTTCAGAGGCGGTGAAAAGAGGCTGCTCTCTTGCCATTCGAAGGTCTGTTTCTTCCCCCCCTCTGTCCACACAGATGTTGCCCCGCGGCCACTCAACACGAAGATAAGTTCCTCAAACATATGCTTCTGCGGTTTTAGGGTTTTACCCGCAGGGATCTCACAGAGATAGCTGTCATTGACTCCTTCGCTTCCCTCCAAATTCAGATAGGCCCCCATGCCTCCCATCCGCTCCCAAGGTGCGAGCTCTACCTTCCGAACATCTTCAATAAAGAATCCCCCGACTACGGGCATCTTCTCTTGTTCCAAAAATTGTTGATATGCGCTTTTGAACCCGAGCTCGCTAACTGCTATCTGTGCGCTTACTGATTTAGCCATGTAATACCCCTTGAAATAGCTATTTCGAATGAAACCTGGAGGCGCCTCTTACCCCTTGCCACCTTCTTCTCCCACCACGCAGCCAAAGATCACTCCAAACCTTCTGTAACTTAAGTCAACTCTCAACCAGATCCTCTGTCCTCCTATACAACCGGGGTGGCAAATCGGCTGGCCTCCGTTCTTTTAGCTGACAGTATCCGATAACGGGTGATTATGTCAATACGAGGCGGTTTCACAGGGCAGAGCCAAACATCGTCTCGATCTGGGAGAGGGTGAAAGTTTT
>JAPUHZ010000500.1 GCA_027297485.1 Deltaproteobacteria bacterium | reverse complement strand
GCTTCGGTCGGTGATAATACGTGCTGCGAGCTATCCCCATCATTTGGCACCCCCCTGGAGGCTGCTAAACTTTTGGCGGTGATAGGTGATGAATTCTCTCTTCTCCGCCGCAGTGTGTACTCTACGGCTTTTTAAAAAGCTCATTCTCCATGGTGAGCCTCCCTACCATCCGCTCCAACTCCGCATTGCGGGCTGAAAGAGCTTTTTCGCTCTGAGAGGGACCCTCGATCAGTCCCCCCTCCCTCGTAGCGCTTCTTCCAGTGCACGATGAGCCCTGAAGAGATATCGTCGCGGCGGCTGAGTTGGGCCAGGAGGAAGTCTCACTCACAGCTCCTCCACTACCTGCCGCTTGAAAGTTGCTGTAAATCTTCTTCTGTCTGCCATGATGAGATCCTTTCTCTTTCCCACCAGGCATTCTAACTTGCTCCCTCAAACTGTCCAACCCAAGGGGGTCAGTCCAAACTGATGGTTGAGTGCTTTCGCCATCCCTAACGTTCCTTACCTTTCCATGTCAATAACTCCCCTGCATTTTACACGAAGGAGCTGAAAGTAAACAAACGCCCAGGATAGTGGTCCTGATTTATTTCCCTCTTATCGCAGTTGGACTAACACAAAGCTCACTCATTACCTTCATTCTCGCAAGCTCCTTCTTGTTAGGCTTCTTCCCAGGATGCTTCGTCCTACCCCTGATAGAAATCCAATGGGCTTAAACCCGACACCTAGTGAAAGTGAAACGGTTTCACTTTTAGGGGGTATTTGTGGTAGTTTTCAGGGTCGTTTAGGGATAGAGCTTTAGTGCTGGAATGATGGTTTTTCCTTGTTCTGTTACGGGGTTATTGGCTTTCTTTAATTCCCACGGGCTGGGACTTTTTTCAGCCAGTCCAAGCATCCTGCTAAAACAGACAAAGCAGTGAGTGAAGTTTCTACAACTCAGTCCGCATAACTCGTTGACTTACATCATTTATCAGCCACTGCTGCGCTATCCCCTTTTGCTCGGCTATTTCATTGTTTAAAATATAATTGAAATGGCTGAGGGGTGTTTTGAGAGAGAGGAGATTACTCCAAGCCGTGAGGAGATTTACAAATGCATCGACGTGCTAAAATCACAAGGAGAGCGAGTCGTACCTCGGCTGGTACGCGCAAGAGCAAAGCTCAGCTCGTCAAGGAGCTAGACTCTCTTCGTGCCCATTTAGCAAAACTCGAACGCGGCCGTTCGTCTAAGGAACCTCGACTGTATATCCAGCGTCTCTCTGCCCTGCGGGAGATAAACATGGCCATAGCCTCCTCCCTGGATCTACATACCCTCTTGGACATCCTGCTGGAACAAATCGATCACTTTCTCCCCTATTCCGCAGCTACTGTCAGATTGTTAAACAGGACCACTGGGGAATTCGAGCCCATAGCCTGTCGGAACATCAACGTAGAGGAGTGGAAGGTAGAAGTCGGTCAAGGTTTCATAAGGGAAATGATGAAGAGTAGGGCCCCGGTAATATCCACTGATGTGCAAACAGACCCGAGGGCACGGCACCCTCATTTTTTCCGTAAGTATGGATTGGCTTCTTTTATGGGAGTGCCATTGATTGCTAAAGGAGAGATTCTAGGAGTCCTTTCATTCTATACGAAAGAAAAGCACCAATTTAGTCAAGAGGAGATCAGGTTTCTCTCCACCCTCGCATCCCAGGCGGCTCTGGCCATTCATAATTCCCGGCTCTTTGAGCAAGTGGAAAAAAGAACCCACGAGATCTCTGCCCTTCAGGCCGTCACGGCCATGGCGAGTCAATCCCTGGAGCTGGATGTGATGTTACGGGGGGTTGTCAAAAAGATCACAGAGATCTTTGAATTTGATGCAACGAGGATTTTTCTCCTCAATCCCCAGATGGACGAGTTTAGGCTGAGCGCTTCCTTTGAAACCAAACCCGATCTTTGGGCGGAAGTCCAGGCTTTTCGACGCGGGGAAGGGATCGTCGGTAAGGTAACAGAGACCGGAAACTCAATGATTTTTGAGGATGTTCTGAGCGATCCCCGGTATAAAGAGTTGAGCTCTATAAGGAGATCTCAAAGGGTAGTCGAAAAAGTCGGGTTTAGATTTTTGGCGGTCTTTGCCATCAAAAGCAAGATTAGGACCCTTGGGGCCATTGCCTGCGTAGGCAAAGATGCTAGACGCCTCACAACTGAAGATATTCAATTAATTACAAGCATGGCGGACCATATTTCCATCGCAGTTGAGTACTCCCGTTTATTTGAAGAAACCAACGCTAGGGCCAAGGAGCTATCGGCCCTCTATTCTATTTCAACGATGATCAACGAGTCATTTGATTTCGATTTTCTATTGCGCAACGTCATGGAAAAGGTCCTGGAGATGTTTGAATTTGACGCCGCACGAATCTATCTCTACGACGAAGAGACAAAGGAACTCCGCCTCATGGCCCACCGAGGGTTTCCACAGGATCTGAATCTCCCCAATAGCTATAAACCCGGACAAGGCATACTAGGGAGGGTCTTTGAGAGAGGGGAGCCCATCCTTTTTGAGGATATTCAAACCGACCCTAAGTTTCGCCGCATGATCTACGAGGGCATCGTCCAAAGAGCGGGCTATCGAGGCAGTTTTGGCATTCCCATAAGGGTCAAAGACAAGATGGTGGGCGTGATCAATTTTGTCAGCAAGAGCGTGCACCGGTTTTCGTCCAACGAGGTTCAGCTTATCCATTCGATTGCCAACCATGTAGGTATTGCAGTGGAGAACGCCAAGCTCTTTGAAGAGGTTAAAAGAAAATCCCAGGAGCTTGAGGTATTGGTCAGGATCAACAGGGATATCGCTGCCCTGTTGGATCGAGAGACTCTCCTCGCGAATATTGCGGAGCAGGCAAGAAGGCTCCTTAAGATGGATGGGGCCAATTTTCGTCTTATCGAAGGAGAGTATCTTAACCTTATTGGCTCATCACGACCTGAAAAAATGTGCTTTCGTCAGAGGTTTAAGATTGGTGAGAGCCTGGCCGGTAAAGTCATCCAGGAGAATCGGGTTATAGCCCTTAAGAACTTCCTTGACGACCCCACGATGGTTGAGGATCACCGAGAGATGCTGAGGAAGGCGGGTTATCGGAGCTATCTTGGCATTCCCCTGCAAATTGGCGGACGCGCCATCGGAGTCATCAACCTCATATCCCGGGAGGAAAGGGAGATTTCGCCTGGTGAGATTAGCCTTATGACTGCTTTTGCCGATCAGGCTGGTATTGCAATCGAGAACGCCAACCTCTTTGCCGAAGTCAGGGACAAGGCAGTCGAGTTAGAGAAACTTAACCTCGATATGCAGCTGGCCAACCAGGCCAAGTCGGATTTTATGACGGCCATGTCCCACGAACTGCGCACTCCTCTCAATGTGATCATCGGAAATGTTGATCTCATCATGGATGGCATTTTTGGAGAAATCACCGAAAGGCAGGTGGTTTCTCTGAAGAAGATCTTGCGCTACTCTCAGTTCCTACTCAAACTCGTCACCAGCGTTATGACCCTGACCCGAATGGGGGCAAAGAAGGCGCGGTTGGAGGTTTCCACATTTGACTTGGGGGAGGTACTTGGTCACATGAGTGCCTACGCCGAACAGCTCAATCAAGACAGGGGGCTGGAGGTCCGCTGGAATGTTGAGCCAGACTTGCCTTCGATGACCACGGACGCCTTAAAGCTGGAGGAGATCTTGCAGAACCTGATCGGTAACGCCTTCAAGTTTACCTCTCGGGGAAGCATCGAGGTGCGGGTGAGAAACCTGCAGACGAAGGAGCGGGTGGAGTTCGGTATTGCAGACACCGGAATCGGGATCGAGGAGGGGGACCTGAAGCAGATCTTCGATGAGTTCTACCAGCTGAAGGAGGCCCACACGGGCGAGTACAGCGGAGTGGGATTGGGTTTGAGCATTGTGAAGAATTACCTCGAGATCATGAATGGCGAGATACAAGTGGAAAGTCAGCAAGGGAAGGGATCTGTCTTTAATTTCACCCTGCCTTATTCCATCTAGTGTAGTGTCTCTAAATTAATGGAACTTATTCTTCGTTGAAGCGCTATAAACTTTAGGAGATAAGTTCCATGTGGTAGCACAACGGATTGAGCTGAGTGAAAAGGAAGTCAAGACGCTGACGAGGTGGTCTCGCGGTCGGCGATCACCCACGCGCTTGATGAAACGGGCCAAGATAGTTCTGATGGCAGCAGCGAGGCGAGAGAACAAAACGATTTCTGAGTTTTTGGGAGTAGACCCCCGCCAAGTATCGCGATGGCGCCGACGGTTTGTCGAGAAGCGATTGGCGGGGATGAAAAGGACTCTGCGCGGGGTGGCCGAAAGGCAAGCAAGCGAATTCGGATGGCCCCTTTGATCATTGAGACGACCATCCAAATCAAGCCGTCCCAGGCCACACAAAAAGTCATCGATGTGGTGGGGTTGTATCTCAACCCTCCCGAGCACGCGCAGGTGCTGTGCGCCGACTAGAAAACCTCGGTTCAAGCGTTGGACAGGACCCAACCGGGATTGCCGCTTCGCCGGGGACGATTGGGAACCATGACCCATGATTACAAACGCAACGGCACAACCACCCTTTTTGCTGCATTGGAGATGACCGAGGGGCGCATCATTGCAAAGTGCATGAACCGTCATCGGCATCAGGAGTGGATCAAGTTTTTGAAACTGATTGATTTCTCAACGGATTTCTCATTGACGCCCACCAAACTGATGCCTTTTGAAGACTGGTACTGGACAAAAATCGTTAGGTACGACGAGTTTTGTTACTCAGAAAGGCTGGTTTTTGCAGGAGCATAACGCTGCGTCTACGACACAAACGCCCTATGGCGGCACGATGAGATCCTGAGAATTAGGCATCTGGAAGC
>JAPUHZ010000050.1 GCA_027297485.1 Deltaproteobacteria bacterium | reverse complement strand
GGATAGACCTTTTCCAGATCTTGAAACACAGGCTCAAGATCAGCCTGCCTTTCAGATTTCCACATCCAGATATTCACAGACTGTCCCATTTGTCCCATCGCAAAGAACGGAGGGTTCGGTTTCAGGGAAAACTCCACCGCCGCTGCGTCCCGGAAGTCCTGGGGGCGTATTGCCGTATGGTCGTGGGTGGCATCCGCCCAGACCAGCAGCAGGGCAAGCTCCCTGCCGTCATGGAGGGCACGAACGGTCAGCTCCTCAGGCCTATCGCTTCGCCACCAAAGGGGCATAAGGTGTAGATTAACCGGTGTGGTAAGACGCCAGATGCCGGAGTCGGGATGCTCCGGAAGTTTCTTGACCCGTGTTGCCCTGATCTCAAACTTCTTCATCTCCACTCGCTGTCTCTGCCGGTCGCTTGAAAGCGACCGCACATAGTGAACGAGATGCCAGGCATCATTCCCATAGGCCCAATCGCTCATGGGCATCGGGCTGCCTGGAATGCCGGCGACGATGCGCCGGTAAAGATCGATTGGATCCGGGCTTCCTTTGAAGACACCAACCGTCAGGTCGCGCGGAGCGGTAGGAAAGCCCTCCTCATCCACTTGTTTTTGTGCACCATCCCCTTTACCAGTTGGACCGTGGCAGGAGGCACAGGCATCGCGGAAAAGCTCCCGGGCCCGGGCCTTCGCCACCGTATCGTAGGGAGGTTCCGGTGGAACCTGAATGACCCCCTCGCCCGCGCTGCCGTCGGCTCCCGGTTGTTTCTGCGGCTTAACGACGATTGGCTCCTGCACAAAGGACTTTACGTATTGGACAAGGGCCCAGCGCTGCTCTTCAGACAGATGTCCCCAGGACGGCATGGCCGATCCCGGCATGCCGCGCGTGATCGTGTTAAAGAGGTCTTGGTCAGTTGGAACACGCTCCCAAGTCGAGACGAGTCGGAATTTCGCAGCGACAAAGTTGCGTGGTTTGGGATAGAGAAGGTAGGCCGCTTTACCATCCCCCTGTCCTTGTAGGCCATGACAGGCCGCACACTGCTTATTGTAAACCCGCTTTCCCAGAGCAAGGAGTTTAGACGAAGGGGGAGGGGCTTTTAACTCAGCTGTTTTGATCATACCGGCAGAAAATAGCAACGAGAGCGCTACAGCTATCGATGACAAGACCCATCTCATAAGTCGGCCTCCCATGATCTTAAAGGTAATCTTCTTGACGTGTAGACTTCGGTGCACTGATCGATTGATCCTGCCTCGGGGGTAGGAGTTGAACTGCAAGTCAAATGTTTTTGACGCCTTCCTTGCCTATATCTCCGCCTCAAAAAGAAGGACACGGTACACCTCGGAACAAAAAAACTTCGGTTTCATTCCCAACCCATTGGCCTTGGGAAAACTCGTTATGGTTTCAGGGGGAGCAAAACGCATACCAACGAATAAACTCCATGAAGAGAGGCCTGATAGGGATTAGTGATGTCAATTTTCCCGAAATTAAGAAATCCTGCCTATCTTTTTCCCAGATCCGCAAAAGGCTAACCCTCTTTCATCCTTTAAAATAAAAAAACCATTTTTTGTCTGAACGATTTCCTGTGGTTAAACTAGGCTTGGGCCTGCTCCACTCGCTGGCATATCTCTTGCTCATTTACTTGCGGAGATTTGGGTGAGGTATAGGTATTGGAATTACCAATAACAGGAGGATAAGGCATGGAACAAAGAACCAGTTGTGTTGAGATCCTTTCGTGTCATGAGCACAGCCATTTTGAAAAGGCGACCGAGGCCCTGATGCAGGACCACCGGGTTATTGAGAGGGTACTTGCCGTTTTGGAAGAACTGACGAGAACTCCGGGAGAAATCTCTTTGGCCACGTGGGAAAAACTCCTCGATTTTATCCGCACCTTTGCCGACAAGTGCCATCATATGAAGGAAGAAAAGATTCTATTCCCCGCATTAGAAGAGCATGGGATTCAGCGTGAAGGAGGGCCGATTGGAATGATGCTGATGGAACATGAGGAAGGGCGGGGCTATGTGAGGGCGATGGCCCACGCCCTGGCACTTGTAAAAGAAGACCCTGAAGTTGCCCAAACGATTCTCCTTGAGAACGCAAGGTCATACCTGAATCTCTTGCGGGAGCACATCCGTAAGGAAGATGAGGTTCTTTTCGCGATGGCGGATGAAACGCTAACCCCGGAAGAACAAAAGGAGATTCTCCGTGAATTTGAAGAACACGAGGTGAATGAGATAGGCGCGGGGATTCATGAAAAATACCTTAAGATCGTACTTGAGCTGGAGGCTCGTAGCTGACCTTGAAAAATAGGCGATGAGAGACTATAAAAGCTGGGAGGATTGGGACAGCGAAAATGGATACCCCATCTAAAATTCCCTTCGACCCATTTGAAACGTTCGCCGAGATCGAGCGTCTAGTCTCTAAGGTTTATTTTCGCCTCTCCCATCTCTTTCTCCATCAGCCCGAGCTGAGGGACTTCTGGTGGCAGATGGCCATGGAGGAGGAACAGCACTCATCCATTCTTTTGGCCTGTAAGGAGATGATCAGGAACTACATGGATGAGGCGGTAGATCCCAGCATAAGCCGGGAAAAGGCCGATCAGCTTAAGGCGCAAATCAGCTCCTACCTCAGCAAAGGCACCCCTTCGATCACGGTTGAAGAGGCCTTTAAAGTTGCTCTGGAAATTGAGACCTCAGAGATAGATACCATTTACAGCAAACTTCTCCATCTAGGAGGCCCGAAGATAGCCAAGACCATGGAAAACCTTGGCGTCCCGGCCAGCGTCCAAAGGCAAAAACTCAAGTCCGCCCTCCCGAAATTCTGTAAGGACCCGGAGTTACTTGCAGCGGCCCAGCAGCTTTAAACTCACCTGCCAAATAAAATCTCCAGCTTTTTAGAGATTCGGGCGATCCGTTTACCATTTTAATTCTTCAGACCGCAACTATTTAGGGTTTGGCGGAGATCTTGTAATCTCCTCTAAAACTGAGGTAAGAAGGAGTCGCTTGGTTTCCGTAATATCAAAAGGAAAGAGTGCAAAAATGCACTGTCTTTAAGACTCGGCGTATATAGATGGACTGTGACTTTCGAAATATCATAGGCAAGAGCAAGGCACTACAAGATGTCCTGGAAGTGGTCAAGAAGGTGGCGCCGACTCAAGCCACAGTCCTGATCACCGGGGAAAGCGGAAGCGGCAAAGAGGTGATCGCGCATGCCATCCATGCCCAGAGTGATCGTAAGGACAAGCTTTTTCTCCCTGTGAATTGTGGGGCCTTGCCGGAGACTTTGCTGGAGAGCCTTCTCTTTGGGCATATGAGGGGTTCTTTTACCGGAGCCTTTGCTAATCAAGAGGGGCTTTTTGAAAAGGCCCGGGGCGGAACCATTTTTTTGGATGAGATCGGCGAGATCCCGCACCACCTCCAGGTCAAGCTCTTGCGGGCACTTGAGGGAAAAGAGATCCTTCCTATTGGGAGTACCACGCCCCGCCGGATTGATGTAAGAATCTTGGCTGCCACCAATCGGGATTTGTTGAAGGAGGTAGAGCAGGGGCGTTTTCGTGATGACCTCTATTTTCGTTTGAATGTCCTGGAGATTCACATTCCCCCGTTAAGGGAAAGACCCGAGGACATCCCACTCCTGATAGAGCACCTAATTCAAAAACATAACCCGGAACTCAATAAAAATTTCAAAGGGGCAGAAAGGGACGTTGTCCGCACTCTCATGTCCTTTCCCTGGAAGGGCAACGTACGGGAGCTGGACAATGTAATCGAACACACCATGATTTTGGCCGATGGGGAGTGGATCACTCTTAAAGACCTCCCGCGCTCCATAATGGAGGGGAAGGAGGTCATCCCACCCTTTACCTCCGATTTGAAAGAAGCACTGAGACAATTTGAAAAGCAGCATATCCTCAGGATTTTAGAAGAGACCGGTCAGGACCGGAAAGAAGCGGCATGCTTGTTGGATATTAGCCTTTCCTCTCTCTATCGTAAGATCGAGGAGCTTGGCATCTCTTAACTCTCTTTGTTTTGCAAAACTAAAAGTCGTCTATTCCTGAATCTAGGAAAGGCCGGCTAGACGACTCTCTATTTCTCCCTCTCTTTATTGAACAGCTTCGAAGCCAGGCTTTCCTGGCACTGTTTTTGCTTGATAAATCCAATTGGGTATGCGTTATCGGTTTGTCGTAAAGAGGAAGCATTTTGCGCCCAATGCCTTCAGGAAGAATAGAGAACTTCAATTCACCTAGACCTGACTCCAAGAAGCCCCTTTTGACGGCTATGCTGGATCCCTCCTTTTATCCCAGGAGGCCTTCTGAGGTAAGCCATCTGGAGACCCAACTCTCCCATCTTTTTTTCGCGGGGGATCTGGTTTACAAAATCAAAAAGCCCGTACGTTTTTCTTTTCTTGATTATTCCACCCTTGCCAAGAGGAGATATTTCCTGCATGAAGAGTTGCACTTGAACCGACGGCTCGCCCCTTCGGTTTATCTAGGAGTCCTGCCCATCTCTCACATGCACCACGGCTGGCAGTTGGGAAGCGATGTCCGTCCTGTTGAATACACTCTGGTGTTGCGCCGCTTACCGGCAAGGCGGATGCTCGATTTCCTTTTAGAGCGGGGTCAAGCGACGTCTCAGATGCTGCGCTCCCTAGCGGAGACTTTATCCTCATTTCATGCTCAAGGGGTAACCGGGGAGAGGATCAATGCGCGCGGTCATCCTGAGGTTATCCAGAAGGTGTGGGATGAAAATCTGGCCGACATCCGCCCTTTTGTGGGTCGGCTCCTCGATGCCGAAAGCTTCGAGGTGATCCGAGATTTCGGTGAGCGCTTCATCTCAGGGCATAAAGATCTACTGATGCGCCGGGCCCATAAGGGCCGCATCCGTGATCTCCATGGGGATCTTCATTGTGAGCATATCTGTTTCGCCATGGAGGGGATTCAGATTTTTGATTGCATCGAATTCAACCCTCAGCTCCGCTGGTGTGATATTGCTTCCGAGGTGGCGTTTCTTTTGATGGACATGGAATTTCGCGGAGCGGATGAACTGGCTCGAGATTTTCTCAAGCGGTACCTGGAGTTGATGGACGATCAGGAGCTTTCTCTACTGCTCCCCTTTTACAAATGTTACCGTGCCTTGGTTCGGGGAAAAGCGGCAGGGGTGGGATCGGACGGGACCTCTCCCCAAGCCTCCCGCTACTTTGATTATGCTTGCCGTGTCACCTGGGAGGAATTTAAATCTTAGCTCTGATGCCACCTTTCATCACAAGGCTTACCGGGAAGCCATCCTTCGTTTTTCCGCAAGCCATAAAGTCCCTGAGACCCCGTCTAATACAAACGTATTTCCCTCTCTGCCAATATAAATGAGACACTTACCCCCCTTTGAGTTTAGTATAGAGGGCGAGTAAGGAATTTTCATGGAAACAGCGAATAGTGCGGGATTAGCCACTTCGGAGGTGGAAGTAATGGCAAAGGCAACCCGGCGTCGATATACAGCGGAGTACAAGCTGAGGGTCCTGCGGGAAGCGGATATTTGCGACCGTCCTGGACAGATCGGAGCCCTTCTTAGGCGCGAGGGATTATACTCCTCCAATTTCACTGCCTGGCGAAAGCAACGGGAGAGAGGAGAGTTGGAGGGGCTAGGACAGAAAAAGAGAGGGCCTTTGCCCAAGGAGAGAAACCCCCTGGCCGATAAGGTCAAGGTGCTGGAACGGGAAAATGCCCGGCTTAAGACACGTGTCGAGCGGGCGGAGGGGTATCCAGAAATTTCAGAATGACCTGGGGTGAGCCTCGTGGGTGACCGCTAGGACTCACTGTTTTTTTCCCTCGATCTTTCACTACAATTTCGACCCCCGTGCCCTCGGGAAGCGCCACATCACTTTCCAACTCGACCATTTTTCCTCTTACGGTCCCTTTATACAGCATAGCAGATCTCCGAATGATGGCCTAAAAAACACTAGCACCATCACCGACCGTTCACCACATCCTTAATAGACCGTCAGTCTTTCTATATTTCCCTTCTCATTTTCGGAACTACAAAAAGGTGAAAGTGTCACGAACACGAGTCACGAGCATGTCTTTTTTCCCAGCGATGGAGCGGAGGCTTAGGTGATTAGAAGCTCTCGAAATAGCGGCGCGACGGCTCGTCCCCGATTCTAGTGGTCTGCGGCGCAGGCATGGTTAGAGGGTGAAAATCACCCCGTAGGACAGGATGAGAAAGGTCTTATCCCTATGGCCGAACGGCTACTTCCTGGAAAAGCCATCCCCACGATAGAACCAGTGAGTCATGTTGCGGTGTCTTCGCATTTTCACCGGTGAATTTCCAATAAGCCACGAGCGAGTCTGCCCGTGCGTTGCACGCAGACAGGCCCGGCATCGCGTTGCTGAATATTCCCTGGTGATCAGTCAATGACATCTACCTTTATGGCTCCGGGGAGGCCTGTCTGCGTGTCCGTACAGGCAGGTAGGCTGCGCTCCGAGGTCATGCTGCAGGTTACGTGAAAAGACTCCCCTTTTACTTCCACGTGCCTCGCTATGAAGCGGCTGAGATGCTTCGATGCTAGCTAGGCCCTGCCCTTTTTTCAGACTAAGCGACCCCTCTGACTTGCAATAATTCGCTTATAAGCTAAAATGTTTTAAGTGGAGATCCGGCATTATCTCACGGCGTCGGGCAGGGACCCGTACCAGCAGTGGCTAGATAAACTGAAGGATCTGAAAGGTCGAGTTGCTATTCAGCGTCGGATTGACCGGTTAACAGAGGGGAATTTTGGTGA
>JAPUHZ010000005.1 GCA_027297485.1 Deltaproteobacteria bacterium | reverse complement strand
ATACGAAACTCATCGCCAGAACCTACAGAACGTTCTTATGATCCGTGCCAGGCTAACGGTGCCCGGCTCCGCCGGGTTCAGGTTTTTTGGCGATCATGAATGGTTGAATCGCTTTCTGTTTCCGATTTCCCGGAACCTCTTTCTAGATGACCTGAGGGCACTTGATGCGACGCTTGAGACGGCAATTTTGAATCCAGGCGATGTTGTCGACATTAACGGCGGTGAGATGAAGGTTCAACAAGCCGCATCTCCATTTTGCAGGACTCTGGAAGATGACACCCATCAGATTGATTTTAATCCGACCGACGCGATTCCCCCTTTGCACGACTCCAATCCAGATGGGTACGATTCAGGTGAAATGAAACGTAATATCTCTCGGGTCATAGAGCAGGACCTTTTTGAGTACTGTCTGCGACATGCCCGAGATCGGCTCCAGGTGGCGGGAAGGTACTTTGACTGTAAAGCCATATATGCTCTCGAGGTTATCTTTTCGGATTTTAGGATCGGGTGGACTATCGATTTTCGCACTGCCCCGGTCCGGCTTTACCGTACGAGAAATCCGCAAGCAAACGTCGTTCATCAAATCGCTGCATCGGCTCTCTATGGATGGATTCTACGGCGCAAGAGCTTCTTCTACGTCCGGGCGTACTCGCGCCGATTTACCATGGCCCACAGAGTTTACCGAGATGATGCCGGAGCGCATGTGATTCCGGTCCAGCTCCCCGATCTATTGATGCACTACCTAATTTATGCTGCACAAGACTCATCTGATTCAGCTCTTCGGCGGATTGATTACGAGATCATGCAGATGAAGCGGACATATTCCTCTTGACATGAAGCATAGGTTTTGCTAGTAACAGTAGCAATTATTAATAAATCCAAGGAGGACTTTATGGCTAAAAGTGTTAAGGGCACAAAAAGTTTGGAAAATCTCAAGTCTGCCTTTGCTGGTGAGTCGCAGGCGAACCGCCGCTATATGTATTTCTCCCGTACAGCTGATATCGAGGGCTACCCAGATATCGGCGGTCTTTTCCGGGACACCGCAGAGGCCGAAACCGGGCATGCCTTCGGTCACCTTGACTTCTTGAAGGAAGTGGGGGATCCGTGCACGAACGTCCCCATCGGCAGCACTGAAAAGAATCTCCATTCGGCCATCGAAGGGGAAACCTACGAGTATACGGAGATGTATCCTGGTTTTGCCAAGACCGCACGTGGAGAGGGACTTGAGGAGTTGGCTGAGTGGTTCGAAACGCTCGCGAAGGCGGAGAAGTCTCATGCCGGCCGCTTTACCAAGGGACGTCAGCTGATTGCGGGTAAAGATCCGGCAGAAGCTGTCTAAGATTAATTTGCTGAGATATGAACCCGGTGTGGGGAGTGTTGGGATTGTCCTGACGCCTTCCTCAGATCAGTCGCCCGCCAAGAGGGTGAGGCGGCAAATTGTGGCATATTCTCGTTACTTAGCGAGAAGGTTTGGAGGATGCAAGGTCGGGGCGAAGATACATGACTGTTAGATTGGATAGCGACTTATTCTGGAATCAAGAGAACACAGAGGAAGAGCTGCGCCGAGTCTTTGATCTCTGCACTGGTTGCAGGCGATGCTACAACCTTTGCCCTTCGTTCAGCGACCTCTTCGAGCGCCTCGACCAGGAATCGGTGGATGGTGAAGCGGAAAAGTTAGCAGCGGCAGATTTGAGGAGCGTTACCGATCTTTGCTACCAGTGCAAGTTGTGTTTTAACCATTGTCCTTACACCCCCCCCCACCGGTGGGAAGTAGACTTTCCTCGCCTCATGTTGAGGTCCAAGGTAGTCCAGGTAAAACGTGATGGTCAGTCTTTCCAGGACTATGTCCTGGGTCAGGTGGATCGGATCGGGCGCCTGGGGAGTTTGTTTGCTCCTATTGCCAATTGGGCCAACCGGAATCGGTTCAACCGCTGGCTGATGGAAAAATTTCTCGGTATTCACCGGGACCGATTGCTGCCGTCCTATGCCAGCCAGACCTTTCGGCGCTGGTTCGACGGTCGAGGTGTCGGAATAAAGCCGGAGGCGGGTAGGAAGGTCGCCCTATTCTATACCTGCACCGTGAATTACAATGAGCCAGAGACCGGCAAGGCCTGTGTGCAAGTATTGGAGAAGAACGGGGTCCAGGTGGAATGCCCGCAGCAGCTGTGCTGTGGGATGCCCTTTCTTGACGGCGGTGACCTCAACTCCACCAAGGCAAATGCCAGGGCAAACATCGATGCGCTTCACACCCTGGTTGAAGAGGGCTACGACGTGGTGGTACCGGGCCCAACCTGTAGCTATATGATCAAGCGCGAGTATCCTATGCTCCTTCAGGGGGAGGAGGTTCGGAGAGTTGCCGAGAAAACCTTCGATATCTGTGAGTACCTCATGGGGCTCCACAGGGAGGGAAAACTCGATACCCAATTTACCAAAGGGCTGGGGCAACTGGCCTACCAGATGCCGTGCCATCTGCGGGCACAAAACATGGGTTATAAGTCCCGTGACCTAATGGAGCTCATTCCCGACACCAAGGTTCACCTGATTGAGAAATGTTCGGCCATTGACGGGACCTGGGGACTCAAACAGCAGTATTTCGACCTTTCTAAGAAAGTGGCTGCCCCCCTGTTACAGGAGATTCGAGAGAGCAAGCCCAACCTCACGGTGTCGGATTGTCCATTGGCCGGCCTCCAGATCGAGCAGGGGACAGGGAATAAACCCATCCATCCGATTCGGGTCTTAGCCAGGGCCTACGGTCTTCAAGGGTGACTGGGGGATGAAAAAGATCAGTCTCGATGACATCAAGGGGCTGGCGGCCTATGAAAAGATCCGCGACGATTTTCGCCAGAGGATTATCGAACTCAAGAAAAAGAGGAGGATTCCTGTTGGAGACAAAGTCAGCCTCGTGTTTGAAAACCGGGACACGGTGATTTTTCAAATACAAGAGATGCTCCGGGCAGAACGAATTACGGACTTGGATAAGGTCCGCGACGAGATCGAGACCTATAACAGTCTCATCCCCGAACCCGGCGAGCTCAGTGCAACCCTGCTGCTGGAGATCGAAGATCAGGTAAATTTGCGAGAAGAGTTACTAAAGTTCTTGGGCGTGGATGAGGCTGTTTTTCTCAAGGTCGGTGACAAAAATACCGTCCGTGCCCGATTTGAGGAAGGACATAGCAGGGAAGATAAAATCAGCGCAGTGCAGTATGTGAGGTTCCCGGTTGGAAAAGAATTGATTAAGGGTTTTACCGACAAAAAAAATGAAATAAAATTGGTCATTGACCACCCGAACTACAGGGCTGAGGCGAAACTTGAGCCAGGGACCAGGCAGTCACTGACGGAGGATCTCGAGCCCTAGGAAGACCCATGGAGAAAAGCACCGGCAGAAAGACCAAGCAGCTTGAGGTGGTATGGCACGAGGTGGCAGATGATACCTCGCATCCCACGGCTGACCAGATCTACGATAGGGTGCGCAAACAAATTCCCAACATCAGCCTGGGCACAGTGTATCGTAATCTGCAAAAACTGGTGGCCGAGGGGAAACTCCAGGTGCTGACCCTGGGTCGGACACAACACTTCGATCCACTGGTGGACCGGCATCAGCACTTCATTTGCGAGAGCTGCGGGCGGGTGTATGACGTCTTTGTGGGTGAGGATGAAGAGATCCTACCCTCATCCCTGCCCCGGGGAGGTTTTACAGTGACCTCCCATCAGTTGGCATTCTATGGCGCGTGCAAGTCGTGTTCCGAATAGAGGAAGTGCCGGTGGCCATCGTTATTGACCTTGTAAGGGAAAAGGATCAGGGCTAGACTCTTCCACGACGGAGGGGAACGAAATGGGAGCCATTTACCTTCCCATCGATTCCCAGAGAAAGCTGATTGAGTTATCCCGTATGGCGTTGGAGGGCGTTGTTTACGGAGCAACGAGGCCAGTGGGTCAGGTGGAAGACCCCTATCTGTTGAGTTCTGAGTATGGCTCCTTCGTAACGCTGCACAAGGGAACGGAGTTACGGGGGTGCATCGGGACTTGTTCCCCCACGAGTCCCCTTTATGAGACTGTGGCGGAGATGACTCAGGCCGCTGCCACTCAGGACCATCGGTTTTCGCCAATTACAAAAGACGAAATTCACGGCATTCATATCAATATCTCAGTTCTATCTCCCCTGGAATGGACTCCTGACCCTCTCTCCCTAATCGTTGGGGAGCATGGCCTTCACGTGGCGAAAGGGAAGAAGCGGGGAGTGTTGCTTCCCCAGGTGGCCACGGAGTACGGCTGGGATATAAAAACTTTCTTGGGCCAGGCCTGCATCAAGGCGGACTTGCCTGAAGACTCTTGGAGATCAAAGGATACTCAGG
>JAPUHZ010000499.1 GCA_027297485.1 Deltaproteobacteria bacterium | reverse complement strand
GATATGAAAAGTCTATCCTCTTTTTTCTACTTCCCCGCCTTTCCTCAACCGGGAATTGCATCCCTTTCTCGAGATCATACACGTGGATCCCGACCAGTCGCTCGGCACCGGGTCGCATATGCGAGTTGATGTCGACATCCTCGCAGCCCCGCTGGATCAGCGTCTCGGTAACGTCCCGCTCGCAACCGATTTCGACCATCTTGGCTACGGACCGAATGAGCCGTACGATCTAGTTGTGGTCGTTGAACGTGCCTTAGTTGTGCTGATAGCAGCATACATGGCCCGGCACGTTGAAACGCGGATCGCTTCGTTTCGGAAGACCTTGAGGTCTCCCCCTGTGTAGTTTCTGATATCCGCGAATTAGCAGCTGGGTCTGGTCATGGCTTGCGTTGTCGAACTCGTATACATCCTCAAAAATCTTGCGGATCGAGGTCGGTATACGGTCGAGCACCTTGGCCAGGGTGGTGAGCCCATTGTGTGCGACAATGAATATCGCGGCGAGCGCACCATCGTAGACAAGCCCAAAGCGAGGGTAGAGGCGAAAGGGCCAGGGTTCAGGGGAAGCACGAGCCCGCACCATCGTACGGAAATGCAGGCGGGTCAATCCCCTGGATCCGTTCAAGTAGCGGCGATCCTTGTCGGACAAAAAGCCCGCTTAACGGGTCTTCGTAGACCAAAGGCCAGCTCGGCATTAGCTTCATGAGATTGAAGACGGGGAACTTTTTACTGACCAAAGCCAGTTGAGTCTTATGATTTTGAAGGAGTGCATCCCAGTCATCCCTGCCCCACATAAATTTTTGGTTCTCGCGAATAATCATGTCCGAGTAGACTGTCTCGCGGCGGCCATCCATGGAAACCTTAAACCGCGGGGCGAGATGCCAGATGGCGTATTCTCCCCAGCCGAAATGAACAGCAAGATTGCCGCTGAGCCCACTCTCTTTGAGAAGGGCAATGGAACGGGCAGGATAGCTAATCGGTCGGGTAATAGGGATACAGCCGAAATTGGGGAACGATAAGCCGACCAGCACAATCGCTCCAATGAAGTGGAGACCCACAAGCCATGGACGAACCCGCGAGAACACTGTGAATCCTTCCTTTAGTAGTTGGGGACCTGACCATCTATTCCAGACGTCACCGATATGCTCTCCGGCCAGGGTAAGCGTAACTAGGACAAAAAGCGGAGTGTGTCGGAAGGCTATTAGTGGGAGCAGGGCTGCGCCTAAGAACAGGACGATCAAAGCCGGCCTGCGTTCTCGCCTGCTATACACAATCGCAACCGAAGCGAGCACCAGAAGGATAATAAACATCGCGCCTGACAGTGTCGTAATCGCAATAGGATTCCATTCGACGATCTCGGGTCTGGGAACCGTTGCAGTCTGCAGGAGAAATACTAGTAGCTGCGCGCCATAAGGGTTTAACAACGTGGCAAACATACTGGCTATAATGGCCAAATAAATAGCCAGATTGGTTGGAGAGAGTAAAATAACGGTCCAGCGAGTGCGCAACAGGCAAAACATGAGGTTGGAAAAAGACCATAGGACGAAAATCCCCATGCCGGCCAGGAAGCCCCCGTGCAGGTTCACCCAGAGGGCAAATAGAGGAGGCGCCGCCCAGAGCCATCGAATACGGCCGCCATCTATTTGGTGTACCAGGAGCAGGACTAACAGGAAAAGAAGGTATGTAAAAGCCTGGGGGCGTACAGTGGCTAACCATGGGACAAGAAGGGGGCTGGCCAACGTCAGCAGAATCCCGCCTTGAAGTAGAGTCAGGCCCTGACGAAAGAGGTGTCTGTACAGAAGCCCAATGATCAGAAGGCTTATTGCAGCCTTGAGGACAACTAGGCCTGATGGTCCGCCCAGGGCAAAGGCCAGGTAAAAGATGGCCTCGGCGAGCCATTCATGGTTGATCCACACCTGGTCCCCTGTCAGGTACGAATAGGGGTCGCTTCGAACGATCTGTCCTGTATGCCACAGATCCTGCCCAAACTTGACATGGCCCCAGAGATCCGGATCAGCCACGCTTTTGGAAAACATCCATAGTGACACGCTGATAAATAGGCAGACTATACTGATGTCCCACCACTTTTGAATAGCGATTTGACCTTGCTGTTTCATGGTCACGAAGTATAAAGTAAAATTGTGACTCTCCTTCAACTTAGATTATTGAGCACCAGTCGTCGGAAACTCATCACTCTGGACACCCGCTGACTTTATAAACTACAAACAATCCGTTCCCCCCAACATATATGGGAGAGAGAGAGCCCGGGGAGACTCTTTTTATGGCTTGGATGAGGTTGCGATAAAAGAGGTGTTCCCGTCCAGCACTCATGGGGTCATCAACTAGGTAACAGGCCTTAAGCTGCCTCACCCACTCTAGCAGCCTTCCTGCCCTCGGAAACTCCCGAGCGACCTCCTTAGTGTAATAGATAGAAAAGGGATCGGGAAAAGAAAGGCGGATAGACTTTCGTCCGGTATAAAGATGATAAGCAGGGTCATAATTCCCCACGACAATGGAATTGGCCGGTGTTGTATCTTTGATCCAATTGAGCATTCTGTGAAACTCCGTGTAGACTGGAAACATTCGCTGAGCTGTCTGCCGATAATTTCGAGCAGCAGTGAAATTGTGAACGAGCGCCCCGGAGACGACTATGGCGATCACTATGTTGGTTGCCATCCGTGCAGTCTCCTCAGACAAATGCTTAATGAGCCCTCTGGACATCAAAAATCTTAATCCCCGAAAAAAATAAGAAATCAGGAAAGGGCTTATGACGAGAAGAAAGCGGCTATTTTGGGGCCAGGGCCAAATCAGGATAAGGAGGAGCGACAACATGCAATAAAGATCATGGATGCGAAGCTGTTGCGAGAAGTTTCGAAAAAAAGGGTAGATCACCACTGCGACTATGAGACCCCCAATGCCCAGAGCGATAAATAAGATACCCAGGACAAATAAAATGATGCGCGGCACCCACGGGAAGATAAAGAAAGCCCAATTAATTATGAGCGAGAGGAGATTAATGGGTAGAGAGCGAGGAAGCTGGACGATCCAATCCGCTAGGACGAAGTCTACGATGTGACCTCGATAGTTAAGTGCGATCTCCAACGGATATCCGCTGTATCCTCCCTGCGCGGCCAAGCTCCAGAGCTGCCAGGCTAGGAAAACCACACCGCCGCAAGCTGCCGCCGCTATGGAAAGACGGAATCTCCTCATGAGGAGCAGGTGGATCACCAATGCTCCAAAGAGAGCGATACCTATGGTGCGCGTCATGACTGCCAGTGCGGCGAAGCTAATGGCAAAGCCCAGGTGGAGCGGTTTGTTGTCGGAGGTGAACCGTGCGTAGAAATACAAACCCACCATGGAGAGCAGAGCATATGGCATTTCACCGGAAAGTCGGGTGGTAAAATCTACAAAGAACGGGTGTAATCCCACCATGGCCACTATGCTGAGCGCTTCGATATCGCCATGGTCGAGGCCATCCTTTAGATATAGATAGCGATAAGAGACGGCAAGGAAAAGTACCCCAGCCACCAGCATCAGGATGCGCATGATAACGAGATTGTCTGGGAAGTTGGGGAAAAAGTGCCAGACCAAACTCAGGGACAGGGGAAGAAGCGGGGGAAACAGCGTTTCCGAAGGAGAGTTGGGGAGGCTCTCCCGAACATATCCGAGCCCTGAGGCCAAGGCCTTTGCAATTACCAAGTACACCCCTTCGTCATAAAACGTAATCTCCCGGTTGATGCCAGGGAAGGCAAGGAGGATCACGATAATTATGACGCCCCAGAATCCTATGGAGGCAAATGAGAGCGTTCTTGGTTTCGTCATATCAGCGGTAGAAGATACAGCTTAGTTCCGAGGTGGAAGAAAGTGGTTGTCTCTCTTAGCCCTTTCGGCCGACCGCTAGGAGCGACATTCCCCAGGGCAACGTGAGCTGCTTCTCTAAGCGAAGCAAGGGTACCAGGAAATCATTGAGTCGAGCCTGAAATCCGGGGACATCCTTCCGTTTTAGAAGGCAGGAGTTGAGATACCAGCCTGGGATTCCGATCAGGTTAATGAACCTGGCCTCTTCTACCCCAAAGCCCGCCTGCTTAAGCTTCTCTATGATCTCGTTTTTCTCATAGCGCCGGTAGAGGCCGATCGCGTTGTCAATCTCGCCATAGAGGGCCTTAAGGGCAGGGACGATGAGCACAACTCGGCCGCCTGAGGGAAGGAGATGAAAGAATTGGCTGAGAGCATCCCTGTCGTGTTCAATATGTTCAAGTACGTTAAGGCAGACGACCGTATCGAGGCGATACTCTGGCAGCCATTCGGGAAGATGGCCGTTTAAGTTCAGGGGGCATACCCTCACGTTGGGAAGGCTGGCAAAGGTCACACGCAGGCGCTCGAGATACTGAGGGTCCATATCTGTGGCAAGGACGAGGTCCCGGCCAAGGAAAAACCGGGTCATCGTGCCAATACCGGATCCCACTTCCAGGATCCGATGGGCGGTAAAAGGGGCGATTTGTTCCCAAAGCCAGGCGTTGTAGCGAAAGAGACGGGACGTCCGCCGCAGAGTTTTTTCCCCGGAGTCACTCATGTCGTCTATTAGGTTATAGCGAAGGATTGCCCAAAGGGCAGCCACACCGTCCTTCCAGTTGATTTTTTTCCCCTCCGCGTATGTCCGCCCGGCATAGGAGATGGGGACCTCATAGATTCTCAAGCCCTG
>JAPUHZ010000498.1 GCA_027297485.1 Deltaproteobacteria bacterium | reverse complement strand
TGGTCCCGCTGCTTACAGACTTCTAGGGGACACTCTATATAGACTTCGATAAAACGGCCGATCTCTTTGCGCACCTCGTCGAGGGCCCACCGCTCAGGCGCAATCCAGGGAACAATCGCGACTCCCCCACACTGCGTAATCAACCGGGCGATATAGCCGAGCCGACGGGTGATCTCTATCTTGCCGTCTCTGTCAAAGCCCAGATCCGGCATCAGCCTCGTTTTAAGCTCATCCCTGCTGCTTGGCTCCAAGAGAACAGCCGGGTAACCGCCTTCGATCAGTCGCTTCTCTAACAAATGAGCCAACGTGCTCTTTCCCGCACTTCCAAGGCCTACAATCCAAACGGTGAATCCCTTCCTTTGCTCGCTCATGGTTTTTATTTCACCACAATTAGATTCTTACCGATAGAATTTCCAACAGAACAACTTCAGGAAACCAGCCATCAGTTATCAGCAGTCAGCTATCAGCCTTTAGCAAATTAGTAGAAAGTACTGAGTGCTGAGTACTGAGAGCGCTTAGCGCTTTGCTGTTCCCCTGTCTGCGTAAATCTGCGGTTAAAATCTCGTGACTCTTTGCCCAATGCTCAGTCCTTAGCACTCGTCACTCAGTACTGAGTCCGCTTTGCGCTCTGCGAATAGCGATTTGCCTTCTGCGTTAATCTGCGTCGATCTGCGGATAATCTTTCTCATTCATGTTGCTATCTTCGATCCTCTATTCTCTATCCTCGACCCTTATCCTTCCCCACTCAGTACTCGTAACTCAGTACTGACTACTGCTTTGCGGTCAGCGCTTTGCCCTTCTGGTTCAGATTTATCACCCCCTAATAGCTTGGGCAACCATAAAGCTGGCGAGCTCTTCAAGGTACTTAGCCCACCTCAAGGCCTCAAGTATTTGAAACATAACATTTTTAATTATAATTAATTCCTCCCTTTTTGGACAAACCGTCCTTGCACCTCGCGGGCCGGTCAGTCTAGCGCTACGATCCGGCGCGGCAGTTTTACCCATTTACTTGATCAGAAACTATCAGGGAGGGCTTGACCTTATCATTGGCCAAGAGATCCCTATGAAAAGAAATGGGAGTCTGCCCGCTGACATTGTTACAAACACGGACAGCACTATGGTTTACCTCGAGGACCTCATTCGTAAATATCCGGACCAGTGGAGCTGGCTCACTGTTCGCATGCGGGGACGAAGGCAGGCTATCGCGCCTCCTGGTGTTTTTCGGTTATCGGCCCGTTCATAGCCATCCTCATAAATAATGAAGGATGCTTTTCACAAGCCGTTCCTAAGGAGACGGCTTGGGGGAGGCCAGGGGGTGAATTCCTTCGCAAGACGTGGCATTTATGAAAGCTATGTCAGTGCCAGTCCTAACGCTAGTTAACGGTGATAGGTTATGGACGCCCATTTTGACCGGACTTGCGCTGGTAGCTTTTGCTACAAACTCGGTGCTCTGTCGGCTGGCCCTTGGTGAGGGGACCATCGACGCCGCTAGTTTTACGGCCATCCGGTTGGTTTCAGGTGCCCTCACGTTGCTCGTGGTGACGGCACTTTCTAAGGGGAAAGAGCGGTCCACCCCTGGGGGCAATTGGACCTCGGGCACCGCGCTCTTTCTCTACGCCATCGCTTTCTCCTTCGCCTATGTCAGCCTCAGCACGGCCACCGGAGCCCTCATTCTCTTCCCCACTGTACAAATGACCATGGTTGTTGCGGCACTGTGGTGGGGCGAACGACCCCGCCTCCTGGAGTGGCTGGGATTGTCGATTGCCCTGTGCGGCCTGGTGTACTTGATGTTGCCGGGCTTATCGGCTCCCTCGCCCTTGGGATCCCTCCTCATGACCGTGGCCGGTATTTCTTGGGGTGTTTACTCATTGCGGGGTCGTGGCGCTGTGGATCCGATAGCTGTCACGACCGACAACTTTGTTCGTTCGGTTCCCCTCGTGCTGGGGGTCAGCCTCGTTTTACTACAGATGATTCAGGTATCGCCGAAGGGCGCCCTGCTGGCTGTTGCCTCTGGTTCTCTAGCGTCGGGAGCGGGTTATGTCATCTGGTACGCCGCCTTGAGGGGCCTGACCACAACTCGAGCAGCAGCGGTGCAGTTGTCGGTGCCCGTCCTGGCAGCCCTCGGTGGTGTGATTTTCCTTTCCGAACAAATATCCATCCGCCTGATCATCTCCTCTGTCACGATTATCGGCGGCTTGGGTTTGGTCTTGCTAGGCCGCGCGGTGTGGGTTCAGTTGAAGAGTACCGCCGAGATTCAGTAACGCTTCAAAAGAACCCTGGCCCATTCTGGACCGGGCAAGGAACCATGTCCAAATTCCCCCTCCAAGGTGAGATCCGATATCAGCCTGGATTCAGCCGATGATCCCTACCACTTTCTGTAGGGTAGGAACTTGCCGCTATAGCTTATGACAACTCGGTCACCCTTGGGGTCTTCCTTCTTCTGGATATCTATCTCGAAGTCAATGGCACTCATTATACCGTCTCCGAACATCTCATGGATGATCGCTTTCATTGAGGTTCCATAGACCTGTGTGATTTCGTGGAAACGGTAGATAAGCGGATCCACCGGAACAGTGCTGTCCAGCGATCCTTTCATCGGCGGTTCCTGTAAGGCAGAAGAGACCTCTGAAGCAACGCCCTCGCCCATTTTTAAGGCGCTTACCGCTTTTTCTGCCTCTGACTTATCCATACTAGCCTGTCCCATCAAGGCCGCCGTGACCCAGACCTTGTCACGCCCGACGGCTTTCGCTATCTCTTGGAAAGTCAGGCCTTTTTCCTTCATAGCCGGGAGGATATGATCCGTAGCCTCTGAACGGGTCATCAATTTTTGTAGTGCCATCACGAATACCTCCTTAATTAAGAAACGCTCATTGAATGCCATGCTGGTTGAATCATTGGTTCTACGTTAGGTTACACTCTTGACGTGCCCATTCTGCGAGGCATGGATGAGGAAACGGAGCACGTGGTTTCGCAGCTTTGTATACTCGGGTATGTCAATGATTGCTTCCCGGCTGCGAGGCCGGGGGATATTGACATCAATACACTCTGCGATATGAGCCTCGGGGCTGTTCGTCATCAGGGCGATTCGGTCCGAGAGCAAAATGGCCTCATCGACGTCGTGAGTCACCATGAAAATGGTATTCTGAGTTGCGCTCCACATCCGGACCAACTCTTCCTGAATGACTCCGCGGGTCAGGGCATCAATCTGTGCAAAAGGCTCGTCCAGCAGTAGGATCTTTGGCTCTACGGAGAAGGCACGAGCCAGACCGACTCGCTGACGCATTCCCCCGGAAAGAAAGGTGGGTTTTTTATTTTCGGCCCCGCAGAGGCCCATCAGCTCGATGTATTTTTGGGTGTGTTCGATAACACGTGGCTTGTCCCAGGATGGGTGGGCTGCTTTTACGGCAATCCTTATGTTGTCGAGGGCCGACAACCACGGCATGAGGGCGAAACTCTGGAAGACCACCATGCGGTCCAGGCCCGGATCGTTTACTTCCCTGCCATCGAGGATAACCCCGCCGGCCGAGGCCTTTTCGAAACCTGCCATGATATTGAGCAGAGTGCTCTTGCCGCACCCCGAGTGGCCAATGGTAGTGATGAATTCCCCTCGCGCAATATGCAGGTTCACGTCTTTAAGAACGCAAAAGGAATCCAGTCTGCTGGACCAAGAAGTGGAACCATTGGGGGTGAAAAAGTGCTTGGTCACGTGATCGATTTCGAGAAATTCAGCCATGGGTTTTCTTACTCCTCGTAAGTGACGAGCTTGGCCAGCCGGTTCAAACCAGCGTCGAGAATGACACCGACAACCCCGACGACCAGAATCGCGAACATTACCCCGGAGATGTCCAGGTTGTTCCATTCGATCCAGCTCAGGTAACCCACTCCCAGCTCTCCCAAAAGCATTTCTGCGGGCACCACTGCGACCAGAGCGCTGCCGAAAGAGATACGAAGCCCAGCCACAATGGCGGGTGCCGCTGCAGGGAGAACAATGGTTATGACCCGACGGAACCAGGACAGTTGCAGCAGGCTGGCCACCTGCAGGAAGTCCTTTCGCATGGAGTTCACGCCGAAGGCGGTGTTGGCGACGGTGGGCCACAACGAAGCCATGAACACCACCAGAATCGCCGTCCAGGTTGGATCCTGCACGGTATATAACAGCAATGGCATCCACGCCAGTGGGGAGATGGGTTTGAGCAGTTGGATAAAAGGGTTCAGCGCTT
>JAPUHZ010000497.1 GCA_027297485.1 Deltaproteobacteria bacterium | reverse complement strand
GAGCTGTCTTGCCATCTCGGACTTTTTTAAAGAATAATTTCCCAAGAGATTCCTCAGGATAATTCTCTCTGCCTCTTCCGCAGCCTGCTCCCGTATCTTTTTTAAATCGATCTTTACTCCTAACCCTGAATTCACCCCGAGCATAAGGCCAGGGTTATGCCCCGCCTGGGCGTTACCTCTCACTCCTCCAATCTTTCTGTGAAAGTGAGAAGAGAGATCCTCCTCTGTGATTTGCTCTCGGGCCATCAGGACGGCAGACTTCATAACGTTCTCCATCTCCCTCACATTGCCTGGCCAGGAATGGGAGCTTAAGATCGCCATCGCACTAGGGCTGATTCCTTCTACATTCTTTCCGTATCTCTCAGAGTAGAGACTCATGAAGTGTTGTGCCAAGAGAGAGATATCTCCCTCTCTTTCACGCAAGGGCGGAATATCAATAGACATGGTACCGAGGCGGTAGTAAAGATCTGTACGAAATTCTCCTTCAGAGACCGCCCGTTCCATGTCGATGTTTGTCGCCGTAACCACTCTTACTTCTATTATCTTTTGTCTCCTTGAGCCCAATGGGGAGATGGAGGATTCCTGTAAGGCTCTGAGCAGCTTGGCCTGCACCGAAGCTGAGAGGTTTCCGATCTCGTCGAGGAACAATGTCCCCTTATGGGCAGTCTCGAACCAGCCTGGTTTGCTCGTGTTGGCCCCGGTAAAGGCGCCCTTTTCGTAGCCGAAAAGCTCGCTCTCCACCAGGGACTCCGGAAGCGTGGCACAGTCAACCGGGACGAAGGGCCCGGTGCTTTTTTTGCTCATCTCGTGAATGGTCCGTGCGAATAGCTCCTTTCCAGTACCACTCTCTCCCAATAAAAGAATACTGATATCCGTTGGGGCAAACTTTTCAATCAACTTCCACACCTCTTGGATCTGGGGACTTGTCCCTACGATACTCGGTTTAAGGGGCCTCTCTTGAGGACTTTCAAATCTGGAAAAGAAAAGGTCAATGTCCTCTTTAAGCTTTCCATCACTAAAGGGCTTGGTGATAAAATCTACCGCCCCGAGCTTCATGGCCTGGACCGCGGATGCTATATCTCCATACGCGCTCATAATGATGCTGGGGATCCGGGAGTTTCCTCTCTTCAATTCCCGTAGAAAGTCGATGCCGCCCATTGCCGGCATCTTCAAATCGAGGAGGATCAGGTCAGGGCTCAAGGTCTTCACTTTCTCCAAGCCCTCACGGGCAGAGGTTACACCGTGAACCCGATAGTGATCCCCTAAAAGCCGGTGGAGATACACCAAGAAATTGGGCTCGTCATCAACTACGAGAATCGTTTTTTGCTTCATAAGGCACAATCAATGGGAATCTCAACAGTAAAGCGGGACCCTTTGCCCTCCTGGCTGGTGACAAGTATCTTTCCTCCATGTTTTTCAATAATACCCCTGCACAAGGAGAGGCCGAGGCCCATGCCCCTTTTTTTGGTGGAATAAAAAGGCTTAAATATCGTTTCCAATTCCCCACACGGCACTCCCTTACCAGTATCCTCCACCTCAACCATGACGGACCCCTCTTCTGCTAAGACGCCCGCGGTCTGAGTGTCAGCGAATAAAGGCAGGCTCGGACAATACCGGCAGCGGACAGTTAGGGTTCCTCCATCGGACATGGCCTCCATGGCGTTTTTGAATAGATTGAGAAAAATCTGCTTGAGCTTCCTTTCATCAACACGACAGGGTGGCAGGTCAGACATAAGCTCGGTCTTGATCGTAATCCCTGACTTCTCGGCCATCTTGCTCACAAAGCAGAGGACCGAGTTAATGGCACCGCGAAGGTCTATCTTCTTCATTTGAAATTTTCCCAGGCTGCTCATATCGGTTAGGCTGGTCAGAAGCTCATGCATCCGCACGGAATTTTCCGCCATGATCTCTACCTGTTCTTTAAGTTCCCCGTTGGAGTTTTGGAGAGAATGGCGCAGGATTTCAAGAGAGGTAATCATGATGCTTAGGGGGTTTCCTATCTCATGGACGAGGCTGGCCGCCATATGTCCCATGGCAGAGAGCTTTTCAGCCTGAAGGAGCTGCTCTTCCATCCGGAGCCTGTCGGTCACGTCCTCCAGGCTGACTAGGAAGAGTGAATCTGAATCGCCATTTAAGGTGAAGGGAATGACGGTGGTCTTAAAAAAGGCCTTCCCACGGCGGGGGAGGCTGACCTGCAGCTCGGCCTCCTTGCATTTCCCCTTCGCGCCATTAGAACCTATGAGGTTTTCTATCTCCGAAGAGGGAAGGAACTTCGTAATACTTCGGCCTAGAGCACTGCCCTTTACCGCAAATAGTTTGGTAAAATTCCTGTTAGAGTATTGAACGACCATCTCCCTGTCCACAACCGCTAGCCCCACGGAAAAGGCATGAAAGAGTCTCTCATAGAGTTGGGAATTTAATACTCGTCTTTTGGGCACGACCGCTTCTCCTCTTTTCACTTGGTCATCACTACAACAGGCAATCTCTGTACCATTGGCCAGGGGCTGTTGTCCTTTGCCTCTATTACTCCAGGCAATCCTCTGACTGGGAATTCCACGCCCCATAATGGGGGAGTAATTCCTCATATCTTGTCCTCAACGGCGGCGTTGAGTTCTAGGTGATTAAATTCGATCATTTTCCAGACCACTTCTATCTGCCGGCTTTTCCTATGGCAGGTGCCGTCTAATACGTGAGCGTAAGGGTAAAGGAATTTCCCAGCTTTGGAATCCGTTTAGCTACTTAGTCTTGGGTGTGGGCCTACGTAATTTCCGTTCGGAAAACTACGTAATCTACGTCCTCGGTTCCAAGGGCCTTTGGTTCGAGGGACCGTTTTTGAGGGTTACAACAGATGTGTGAAGCGTGATTGGAGGGAATATACCAGCGATACTGGGGTGAGGGAGATCACTCCTGCAGCGGTAGGGGAAGGTTCTCCCGCTGCAGGGTGTAACGGATGAGGTCGGTCTTGGTCCGCAGGCCCAGTTTGTGCATCATATTGGCACGGTGGATCTCGACGGTGCGCCGGCTGATGTACAATCGCTGGGCAACTTCGGCGTTGGTTTTGCCTTCAGCCACCAGATAGAACACTTCCCGTTCGCGTGTAGTTAGGGTCTCAAATTTATCCAGAGGGGTCTCTTTGGCCTTTTCTAGGTAGGCCTCGATGACGTGCTCGGAAAGCGGTGGGCTAAGGTAGCGCCGGCGAGCAGCTACCTCATGCACTGCATGCACTAGATCGTTTGCGGTGGAATCTTTGAGGATGTAACCGGCTGCGCCATTTCTCAGCGCCTCCATCACGTAGGCCTCGTTAGCGTGCATCGAAAGGATGGCAACACGAGTTCGCGGTGAATGTCGGGTAACTTGCCGCGTGACCTCAAGGCCGTTCAGGTCAGGCATACTCACGTCGACAAGCAGCACGTCCGGCTGCAGATCCTGAACCAGTTTGCACGCCTCGAGCCCATTGCTCGCCTCGCCTACGATGCGGCAATCCGGCTCGGCCTCCAGCAAGGCCCGTATCCCCTGGCGGACGACATGGTGGTCATCGGCCAGCACAATATTTATCACGCTCATCATTTTCTATGTCTCCTTCCAGCGCTATTTTTAAGGGGCAAATCGGCGGTCAATTTAGTGCCCGAGCGAGCCCCCGGTGCCGACTCAATCGTCAGTTGACCACCTAACGATATCGCTCGCTCACGCATCCCTGTCAGACCGCTCGCCTTGCCACCAGCCAGCGCAGCCTGAGGGTCGAAGCCGACACCCTGGTTTTCGACCCTCACGTTGAGATTGCTCTGATCAGCACAGACCCTCACTGTCGCCTTCCTCACCTTGGCGTAGCGGGCGATGTTGGTCAGCGCTTCTTGCACAATGCGATACGCAGCCGTTTCAACATTTAACTGGAAGCGTTGCCCGTTCAGCCCGCTATGTTCAAAGCTCACCTTCACCCTGGTCTGAGCGGTGTATTGCTCGAAATGCCACAGCAGCACCGGCAGTAGTCCCAAGTCTTCCAGCATCGCCGGACGTAAATCGAGCGACAGGTCGCGCACCCGCCTAATCAGCTCATCGACCAGCGTCAGCGCTTGGGTGAAGTTGTCATTGTTATTACCAGCGGGCCCGCGTCTGCTTCTGTTAAGGGTGAGTTTGAGCCCGGTCAGGAGTTGACCGACCTCGTCGTGGAGCTCGCGGGCAATAGAGCGCCGCTCGGCTTCCTGTACCTCCACAAGGCGGCGGGAGAGGGCCGTAAGCTCCTTGGCCCTCGTCACCGTTTTCTGGAACAGAGTGGCGTTCTCAACAGCGATGCCAATCTGGCCCGCCATGGATGTGATCAATTGAATCTCACCCGGTGTGAGACGCCGGGGATTTTGGCCCATACAGGCGATAGTTCCCACAGTCCATAGCTTGCTCTTTATGGGAAACACTCCTAAAAAGCTAAATCCAGCATGCTGTGTCGTCCTAGTATGGCTCAACTTCTGATATCGGGGATCGCTCCGGACATCTTCGAAGATCAGGGGCTCGCCGGTTTCCGCCACTCTCCCAGCGTTTCCTTGCCCTCGTCGGAATACCCTGACTTGGGCCCAAGGCTCGGGTTTGGCCTCAAATGAAGCTCGTAAATGTAACTCATCCATCTGGGGATCAAAAAGAAAGATCCTTGTTGCATCAAAATGAAAAATCTCCCTTATCTTCTTGATCACCTCCCGCAGTACTATGTCCAAGTCCAATGATTGGCTAGCGGTAGCCGTAACGGATTGAAGGGCGGAAAGCTCGTGGGTTCTCCTTTCCACCTGCTCATAGAGCTGGGCATTTTGAATCGCTATAGCCGCCTGCCCTGCGACCGTGTATAGAAACGCCACCTCTTCATTGCTAAACTGGTGTTCCTCCCTGGTCAGAAAGGACAGGATGCCCAGGACTTCTCCTTTGGCACCGATTGGGACTCCCA
>JAPUHZ010000496.1 GCA_027297485.1 Deltaproteobacteria bacterium | reverse complement strand
ACGCGTCGCGCCCGCCGGAACGTCGAGCTGCCCTCTTCGGCCGACCGCGGTGAACCGATCGTTCTCAACGATGAATGCGGCATCCTCGATGGGCTCGCTGCCGTCCCCGACAATGAGCCGCGCCCCCTCGAACACCGTCACGGCTGTCGCCTGCGGCGCCTCGACCGTCTCCGGCGTTGAACAACCCGTTACCAAGAAGAGAGCGATCGAAAATAGACTCGCAAGGAACCTCACCTGGCGTGATTCCGCATTTACACGGCGCATAGAAACCTCCTGCCTGTTACTGGAATTGCGATGGGCATCGAACCCTCACAGTAAATAAGAAGTTGCTTTCTGGAGGCTACTCTATCAGGGAGGGGAAAGCAGGGCAACAGAGTATTTTTTGAGCGCTCTGGGCCGATAAAGAGGGTGGAGAATGGTTGTGAATCGCCTGCCAGGCCGGCCAGCGCGGTACCACCCTTCAGGAATCGCCTCCCATCAGATTGCTTCGAATTCATATGCCCCTCCTTCTTATTGGTTGAATCATGCTCAGCACAAGAGCAGCTCTTGAGCAAGACCTAAAGCTCACCGGTTTTGGTAGGCCAGGCCGCTCTCGTCAATGGAGAATTCATTGTTCTGGTTATCCAGTAAACTCAGAAACACCGGCTTTGCTGAGCCCCTTCAGGGCTCATAATGCTTGCTCGTCCCGGCCACATTGATGGTGAGTGTTTCTGACTTAACTGGATAACCAGATTCATTTTTAAGGCGCCCGGAGCCACGTTGCCGAACCATTTTTGATCCGTTCGGTGGTAAAGCGTTCTTGCCTTGCACTGATTACATGAACGGTTTAGGATATATTCATGAACCCAGCGAAGTACCACAACACAAGTTGAGGACGGGCTCATCATCGGAGGGGGACAACACGTATGGAGGCCAAGAAAGGTGGCCGCAGACGATTCCTGAGTGGCGCGTTAGCCGGTTTGATGGTAGGAGGGACGCGGTCCGAGAGCGGCCAGGCACTCGGGGCCGAAACACCCGAAGTACCCTCCAGAGACCTCCTCGCCTATGGCGAGCGCTCACGTCTCGAGACCTCCATACGCAGGAGCCGGGGCTTTTTTTACTGGCTCTTCAACCGTAGGCCCGATTTGTTGACGCCGCTTCAGGACTCGCTGGGAGTCATCACGGCGTCCTCCCTTCATTACGAGGTTTCTCACGGCAGCCAGCCCCCGGACATCGACCCCAGCCGGTATCGTCTCACGATCCAGGGCCTTGTGGACAGACCTCGGAGTTTCACGCTGGATGAGTTGAAGCGTCAGCCGTTGGTATCGCGGATTCGTTTCCTCGAGTGCGCCGGAAATACAACTCCGCAACTTCGGCAGGCGCAGAATGCCGAGACAGTGCAGCTTTCGCACGGACTCACCAGCTGCAGCGAATGGACCGGCGTGCCGCTCTCCTTGTTGCTCCAGAAGACTGGCGTGCAAGAAGAAGCAGGCTGGTTGGTTGCAGAAGGTGCAGAGGCGGGAAAGCATATCAGGAGCATCCCGTTGGAGAAGGCCAGAAAAGACGTGATCGTAGCCTACGGCCAAAATGGTGAACCGCTGCGACCCGAGAATGGGTACCCCTTGCGGCTGGTGGTCCCCGGCCTTGCAGGATTTTACAGCGTTAAGTGGTTGAGACGAATCAAGCTGTCGGATCAGCCCCACCTGGTCCATCAGGGACGCTTCAGGCACTCGCCGTCGCAGGACGATTCGGGTGGGTTCCGTTTCGAGATAGGACCGAAATCGGTCATCACTTTCCCTTCCGGCGGGCAACGGCTGCCCAGCCGCGGATCTTTTATGATCGGCGGCCTGGCATGGTCCGGTGGGGGCGCCATCCGCACGGTCGAAGTATCTTCCGACGGCGGCCGAAGCTGGAAGGAAGCGCAGCTTCAGGATCCGGTGCTTCCAATCGCCCATACCCGCTTTAGCTTTGCCTGGAATTGGCACGGAGAAGAGGCCATACTCCAGTCCCGCTGCACGGATGAACTGGGCCAGGTTCAACCGACGCTTGCTGAGTTTGCCCGATCCAAGGGCGTCACCCGGGAGCAATTGCTATCAGGCTCGATACGAGAGGTCGGTCACTTCAATGTCATTCAACCCTGGAAGGTGACCCGCGATGGGAGCGTTCACAATGTGCTGACGTGAAGGGCCCCGGCCTGCGACCTTGCCTATTACTCGGACAGTCTCCAAGCTTAGAATTACACAGGTTCTCCCTGCAGGCCTACTCCGATCTATTGGGCCTGATCTCAACCATTGCTAGGCACCACGGCCAAGAGAACGCTGCTCTGATGTTCAACGGACTCACGGGATCGATCCATAGTCGAGCTAACGCACTCAAGCTAAACATCCAGCTTAAGCTTCTCCAGACCGGCGTTGACGTGCCAGAGACCTCCGCAGCAGCAGGTCCAGATAGTGAGGGTCATCGCGGAGGGGGTCCAAAAGTTGGACTGGCTTGAATTGATTCCTGTGATCTCAGAACTGAGTTAGGTGTAGTTTAGCTGATCTGATCCTTCTTCTTTCTCGTGTCCAGCAGCTGTCGGTGCTGGTCTTCCTCTTCCACCTGAAGGAACTCAAAACCAATTGAGTTGACGTATTTGCCCTCTTCTCACGGTGGCAGCTTAAATCAGGAGCCTTCACCGCTTTGATAGGTTTGAGGCGGCGACGCGTTCACGCGCGGCACGCTTACGATTCGTACTGATGATGTAAACCGTAGCCGCGGCAATCAGAACGATGATCAGGCTCCCAACCTTGAAAACGCCTTTTTGTGAATACCAAACAATCAGGTAGCCGACGCTACCGGGCAATAAAGCATAGTACAGGAAGGGGAACAAGGTCTTGCGAATAACCGATCCCTCTTTTCCAAGCAAACCAACCACAGCGGACGCGGCGACAACGTTGTGGACGCAAATGATATTTCCCGCCGCTCCTCCCACAGCTTGAAGAGCCACGATCCAGGTGGGGTCTACCCCAATCCGCTGGCCCACCCCGAATTGAAACAGCGAAAACATCATGTTGCTGACCGTATTACTGCCTGCCACGGCAGCGCCAAATCCGCCAATGAAAGGCGCGAAGATGGGCCAGGCGGAGCCGACCAAGGCAGCGACCCCTTCAGCTAAAGCAATCGGCATATTGTCATAACCGGCTGCCCCTCCGCCCGAGTTGATGAACACCTGGACCATGGGAACTGTAAAGACAAGCGCTGCAGAAGCACCCACCATTGCCTTTGCCGAGTTCCAAGAGGCACGCTTGAAGGCTGAGAAATCCATCTGATGTAAGAAGATGGTAATAAAACAGACCGCCAGAAAAATTGTTCCCGGCAGATAGAGAGGCTGAGCGGTTGCCGTAATATCAGTGCCGAGGATGTTGGGAATCGTTATGGTCCAGGATCTGAGCAGGTCGCTGAATGGCAACACCCTCAGACGAGTAAAGACCAGAAAAAGGGCGACCAGAACATAGGGAGACCAAGCCTTCATCATACTCATACCACCGCTGCGATGAGTCACATCCTTGATTTCGATCGATCCCGTCCACTCCGGATCCCAATTTTCTCTGGAGTCAAAGTTCCAGTACTCTTTCTCTGATGGCATCAGAAGACCTTTTTTTGCCGCGGTGATGACAACGGCTAGGCCGATTAGTCCGCCAAGGATCGCTGGGAATTCAGGTCCGAGCAAGTAGGCAACGATGAGATAGGGTGTGGTCATTGAGAAGGCGGCGAACAGGGCAAACTTCCACACTTGGAGACCCTCGGCGAAGGACTTGTTCTTGCCAAAGAACCGTGTCATGAAGGCCACCACGAAGAGAGGAATCAGAGTTCCAGCGATAGCGTGCAAAACGGCTACTTTCAACCCAATCATGGCCAGGAACTGCGGCCAGTCGTATCCCAATTGTTGGGCGAACGCCGCAATTGATGCGTCCGTTGACAAGCCGGTATTGACTCCCACCAGGATTGGAGTTCCCATAGCGCCAAAAGAGACCGGGGTACTCTGAATGATCATCCCCGCCACAACAGCCGCCATGCCGGGAAATCCAAGACCCACCATTAGAGGAACGGCTACGGCGGCGGGCGTGCCAAAGCCGGATGAGCCTTCGATGAACGACCCAAAAAGCCAGGCGATAATAATCACCTGAATTCGCCGGTCCGGTGTAATGTCGGTAAAACCTTGCCGAATCGTCCTCATTGCCCCGCTTTCCTGGAGGGTGTTTAACAGTAGAATGGCCCCAAAAATGATATAAAGCAGCGTTGCCGCAACTACCAGGCCCCTAATGGAGGCTGCAGCTGCCTGGGCCATTGAAATCTTCCATACAAAGAGAGCGAGGCCAACCGCCACAATGTAGGAAATCGGCATAGCCTTACTGGCAGGCCATCGCAGAATCACGAGAAATAAGGCAACTGCCGCAATCGGCAATAAAGAAAGGAGAGCCAGGGTTCCTATACTCAGTATCAGTCCCCCCCTTTGGGCAAAGACCCAACGCTTTGTAAAATATAAAATAAGAAGTTGCTTTCTGGAGGCCAGTCTATCTGGGAGGGGAAAGTAGGTCAACAGAGCATCTTAATCCCAAACCCTTCTCTGCCGATGGATCTGACTCCTCAGCTTTCAGCAAGGACAGCTTCCCTGCCAGCAATGCGACCAAGGACAAGGTCTCTGTCGTTGAACCTGGCCCGAGGGTTTCTGTGGTCTGTATGGTCCAAGAAGAGTTGGTCCACCGATGTCGTAGTTCTCCTTCTGTTTCTTCCTCCTCTGAATTCCCTTTATCACTGTCAAAAGGGTTTGCAGAGAGCAACTCTTAGGCCATATACTGAGCCGCACTGGAGGGGGTCAATCCTGTTCCGCTCAATTTTAAGCAATTTCTATTTTACATTTAGCAGGAATCCCGGCCCATGGGAAGGGGGAACGAGCGCCGTGTACCTCAGCTCGTGAGGGCTGCTGGTGCAGCGCCTACTTCGAGCCAAATCCGAACTCCTGTTGGAAAAAGAGCTGAAGCGATTGAGTCGGTAACAAAGAAGGAGGATAGAAATGTTTAGAAAAGCTATTTTAGTCGGGGTTGTCTTGTTCTTTCGAGGTGCCCTTTTTGGCCAGGTTCCTGACACCGTGTTTCTAGAAGAACTGACATGGACTGAAGTGCGAGATGCCATGAAAGCTGGCAAAACAACAGTCATCGTTCCTACAGGCGGAACGGAACAAAATGGCCCACACATGGTGCTGGGACCAGGGATTTCCATTGCCTTTCACCCCCTCAACAGCCCACGGTAATACGGCTCCAGCTAAGTTACGTCTGGTACATTGCACTTGGAAGGTGTTAAGCTTCAACGCACCATACACTATCGCTTCACTCAAGAGGTCAGGAAGTCTAAGAGGGGGACACTATGAGAAGAAAGTTTTATTTTCTCAGCCTGGTAATTCTGTTTCTGTCGTCAAACATTCCCGGGTTTTCAGCTAAAGGACAAGAAGTACGGCGTGCTATCGACTCAGATATGATCGTAGCCGCCGGCCAAGGGGACACGGCCCGCGTTGTGGCCCTGCTGCATGGGGGCGCCCGCG
>JAPUHZ010000495.1 GCA_027297485.1 Deltaproteobacteria bacterium | reverse complement strand
GGGCTGACGGTAAAGCTGGGCGTGATATCCGCGCCGTTGAGCACAGCCCCAAAGGTAGCCGGGTTGATCGTGGGTCCATAGAAGATCACTAGATCGAAGATCTTCACCCCTGCGGGCAGGGTGGTACTCGTCACGATGGGGTTGGAAAATTTCAGGAAGGTGTTGACGTCTGAAGGCCGCTGCCCTTTGGCATCGATAAGCGTGAGTTCCTCCGCCAGAACCGGGCCGATGGTCTGGCCGGTGACATTAAAGCTCTGGGGATCAGGGCAGTTTGGACCGATCTCACAGTTTCTGGGAAAGACATTTGGATCGCCGAAAGGCAAAATGGGTTGCAAGGTAAACTCCCTTGGACCAGGCGCAGATTTGCTGTTGATTTTAAATCCACCTACCGTTGTGCCTGGAAGAACACGTAAGGACACGTCTATACTACCCCACAGGACCTTTCTATCCCTGGATACTCCAACACGCCAGCCTACAGGTGATTGAAGCCCGACAGGGACCGTCCGGGTTGGGGCGGAGTTTCCCCTACTAAAACTCCCATCGCTGATGAGGTCTGGATCATCCGTGGGATCAAGCTCCTTTTCTGTACCAATATCAACTAGAAACATAAATAATTCACCAGTATTTTCAGGTCCGCTAAGGACCGTGTAGGAATAGGTATAAACCCCGTTAGACGGGTTGAAGTTTACCTCCACTTGGACATCCGTATTGACTAAATTGGGAAGACTTTGGCCGTAGATTGGTGACGTTATGAAGGAGGAGAAAACGAGAACCGTAACAAGCGGTTTTACCCATTTGAACATTGTGATCATAAAAACCTCTCGAGCATGAGAATATTTTATTAAAAACATCGCAAATGAATTGCATGAATGAACTGGCAATTCTCTTTTCTAGCGTGTTGGATCAGCAAGTCAAGCTCATTCAGTATCGACACGTCATTGCTGTCCACGGAGTTGATATCTACGTCTATACCGATCTCATGTGAGCCATGCCCCTTTCCAGGACATGTTGTCAAATCGCCGCACAGATCAAACACCCCACCAAACGGCAGGCTCAGATCGTTGATACTCAGCACACCGGTCTGGGCTGTGGCCTTTGTCCGGTCCTCGCGAAACTGCTTGGCAAACACCGGGATCCGTTTATTCACGACATCTTTGCGCCCAAAGTTGTTGACCGGGTGATTTTTAACGCCCGTCGGGCTTTGGAGCAGAATGTAGTCCTCTGAGGGATCCAAGGAAATCAAGTTTCGGATCTTAATTTCTAATAGAGCCTCCCCCATTACTATTTTCTCTTCAAACATTGCCTCCGCGTTAATCTTCTCCTGCAGACCCACAATCCCGGCTTTGTAAATAAACTCCGGAATCTTTCCTTCCTCGTCCGTTATTAGCCCCTCAACGGTTTTACCTATTTCACAATCTCCCATAAAAAACTTCCCCGTACCCTCTCGCTCCACCTCTATATGGGCGTGCCCTCCGGAGCCGGGGACAAACGTCGAACTCAATATGACATCGGCCCCCACTAAGGGAATATTCGTGCAGCCGGAATCGGTGACGGTCACGGCGACGGTCGTCTCCCCTGGCTTGGTGTTGGGGATCCCGAATTTGGCCTCCGGATTACCCTTTACCTCCGGATTAATAATCTCAGGGGTCAACTGGACATCTGCAAAGGGACCGGTTGAGACCACCTCGAAGGTTTTCAAAAAGAGCCGCGCTGAGAACCCCTCCGGCGAGGTGCGAGTTAGGTGAATCTCCCAGAACCCCAATTGCCTACACTGGGTCCTAGCTCCTACGATAGCAAAAGAGAGATCATTTGAACCGCAGGTTACGTGAAGAGGAAAGCTGCTAAACACAAAACAATTCTTGACACCAGAAAATTCCTCAAGAAAAGTCAACCGTAAGCCGGCAAAAAAATTACCATCCGGCGGCTCAAAAAATTCCCAGTCCCAACTCTCTCCAAACTCAGCATCCGTGATGCGGATCTTTAAACCTACCAGGGCATCGCTTAGTAAGGCCGTGCCTCCATTGATTAGGATCCCGTTATTCGAAAAAAATCCTCACGTGTGAGGTACCGGAAGACGCCTAAAAACTCGGTGGTAGATGTGGCAAGGGCTCGGAACTCTCCCTCGAACTGACCCGTGGTGGGCCCAAGAAGGATTTGGACATCCTTTTCCTGGGCCGAAGCTTTTGTCGAAATAAGAAGTATTATTACTAAGAGACTTTTTTACCCTAGCTATTGTCGAAGAGGGCCTGGACGAAAAGGGTAGGATCGAAGGGCTGCAGATCATCAATCTCCTCCCCGATTCCAATATACTGGACCGGTATCCCTAGCTCCTCCTGGATACCAATGATGACTCCACCCTTGGCCGTCCCGTCTAACTTAGCAAGTACGATACCTGTGATATCGAGAGATTCTTTGAAAACTCGTGCCTGCTGGAAGCCATTCTGGCCGGTTGTGGCATCCAAGACCAATAGGGTTTCATGGGGGGCACCCGCCTGTTCTCTTGCAATGACCCGTTGGATCTTCTTAAGTTCTTCGACCAGATGGAGTTTTGTGTGAAGCCTGCCTGCGGTATCGATCAAGACGACATCGGTCTTGCGCTTTTTGGCCGCATGGATACCGTCGAAGACAACCGCGGACGGATCTGCCCCAGGCTGATGTTTCACAACCTCAGCGCCGGCCCTTTGACCCCAGACCTCCAACTGCTCGCTGGCGGCAGCACGGAACGTGTCCGCAGCCACAAGCAGAACCCTTTTCTCCTGCTCCCGATATTTGGCGGCTACTTTTCCAATTGTGGTGGTCTTTCCGGCTCCGTTGACGCCTAAAAACACAATGACCCATGGAGACTCTGAGAGAGCAGGCGCAACTGCTTTTCTCTCCGATCCCTTGAGCATGCTGAGGATTTCCTGTTGCAAACAGAGAGACGGATCTTGCGCCATCTCTTGATCCCCCTTTGGAGATTGTCGGCGAATAGTGTCTATGAGCCTCTGGGTAGCTTTAATCCCAACGTCGGCTGATAACAATATCTCCTCCGTAGCCGCAAGCGCTTCTTCATCCCACCGACGGGTCTGAAAAATACCCTCTAATTTCTGCACCCAACCCTCTCGGGTCTTGCCCAGGCCTTTCCTTAAACGTTGAAAAAACGAACTTTCCTCCATCAAGACAACTCCCTTCGAGGATTCCAAAAAACCTCTTACCACTCAGGGCTAAGCCTGGCAATGAAAGACCAAAAAACCTGATTTAGATGAATCCGGTTATCCAGGAAAGAAGGAATCAGTTCATCTTTACCGAGACCACCTTGGAGACACCTGGTTCTGCCATAGTGATCCCGTACAGTACCTTGGCGGCCTGCATGGTTATTTTGTTGTGGGTGACGAGGACAAATTGAGAGGATTGGCTCAGCTCCTTAACGAGCTCGTTAAAACGGTCGATATTGGCATCGTCTAAAGGGGCATCCACTTCGTCAAGAAAGCAGAACGGGCTGGGCTTGGTTAAGAAAATAGCGAAGAGAAGGCTCACTGCCGTTAGGGCCTTCTCTCCTCCAGAGAGGAGGGTAATGGACTGCAGCTTTTTCCCGGGAGGTTGGGCTATGATGTCAACTCCGGTATCCAAATAATCATTTTCATCCGTCAACACCAACCGTGCCTTTCCTCCCTGGAAGAGGCGGGGAAAGATCTCCTCGAATCTCTGGTTGATCTGCTCAAAGCTCTCTCTGAAACGGAGGCGGCAAACCCGATTCAGTTTTACGATGGTACGCTGGAGATCGGCTATCGACTTCTCCAAATCTTGCTTTTGCTGGTTCAGAAACTGGTACCGACTATTAAGCTCTTCAAATTCACTGATGGCAGCCAGATTAACCTCGCCCATCCGCTCCAACCGGCTCCGTAGCTCCTCGATCTCTGTCAGCAGATTATCCCCGGAAAGTTCCCCTTCCAGCCCTTCAAGATGCATCTCCTTAAGATCCAGATCGTATTTCTCTCTGATGGCTTCCAACAGATGCTGCAGGTTGAGTCTTTTTTCCGATAAAAGGAGTTGGAGCTGGTTTTTCTCTTCTTGGGATGCCTCAGCCAGAGGACGAAGCTCTTTGATCGCTTCCTCAATCTCAGCCAGGCGATGTGAAATGTCTCTGTACTTTTGGCGTTCCCCTCCCAATCTCTCCTCTAACTCTTTTAAGTTCTTTTTTCCTTCCTCAAGCGACTTTTCGGCGAGGCGGATTCCTTCATCTAACTGCTTACTTTTCTGTTTCATCTGAGCGATCTCAGATTCACGGGACTGGATTTGCCTGGAAAGCTCCTGCTGAAGCCCACCCCGGCTTTCCAGATTTAGGTGTGTATTCTCTTTTTTCTCGCCTAAGGCAGCACCCCGGATCCGTGATTCGGTCACCTCAGTTTCAAGGTGTTCTGAACTCTTCTCCAATTGAGACAATATCTCTTGCTTCTCCTGCAAGGCTTTTTCTCTCTCTATTCTCTCTTGGAGCCGGCCCTCGATTCCTGCTTGACAATCTTGTATCGCTTCTCCTAGAAACCTCTGGGTAGTCGACAAATCCGTTTGCTCTTGTGCCAAGATTTGAAGAGTTTCCTCTAAACCTTCAACCTCGTGGTCGGCTTGGAGGCAATCATGCTCCAACCGGATTCGTTCCAACGCGAGGTGGTGATTTTCCTCTACTAAAACGGACCTCCTTGTCTCAGTTCGGTCCATCTGTTCCCTAAGAACGCCGAGCTCTTTTTCCTCGCCGTCTAACTGCGCCTGAAGCTCTAACAAGAGGGCCTCCAGCTCTTTCATACGGCGTTTTTGGGAAAGCAGATTCCCCTCGAGGCTCTGCGTGCTCCCCCCCGTCACTACACCCATAGAATCTATAACCTCTCCCTCAGGAGTTACCAAGGTATTGACGAATCCATTACGGTTCCAAAGTTCTAAAGCTGATTTCAAGTCACGAACCACCAGCACATCCGCCAAAAGATATTCGGCAATCTCCCTATAGCCCTCTTTGACAGAAACCATCTCAAGTAGCGGGGCTATGACTTCGGGATCCGTCAAGGGGAGGGGTACCCGCTCTCTTCGGGACAACTGGCGGGGGATAAAGCTCCCGCGACCGGAAGACTCGCGCTTCAGGTATTCAATGGCTTCAACCCCCTCTCCATGGCCCCGCACGATGATATACTGAAGACGATCTCCCAACACAGCCGTCAGGGCCTTCTCAGAAGACTCTGGGGCTTCAATGACCTCCGCTACCAACCCATAAACTCCTTCAAACGCGGCCTCTCTCTGCCGCTTTAACATAATAGCTCGAACTCCCTCCTGGTACCCTTCGTAGTTTTTCTGCAAGTCCTCTAGCGAGACAAGTCGGGACCGAGCCTCCTGCAACCGTCCCTTTAAAGCCTCTATCTTTCTTTCCTGTTCCTCCTTGACCTTGCCCCATTCCTGGGTACAATCCGTCGCCTCACTGATTTCCCTCTCTATCTCTTTGGTCCGGTCCAGAGAACGATCCCAGGCCATTTTCCTTTCCTGTCGCTTTTCCCTCCAGGACTCCAGAGACAGTGTAATGTCGGATTCCTCTTTCCGGTTCCTGGATAATCCTTTCTCAACCTCTTCGAGCTGTTTCTCTCTGGCAAGCAGATCATTCTTCAAGTGGGACACTTGATTTATTATGTCGATGAGAATTTCCTTTTCTTGCTCTAGCTCTGTCTGAAGATTCTGGATTTGAAGGTTAGCTTTTTTCAACTCTTCTTCCTTCCCTCGCAGATAAGTCTCCTCAAAGAGGGAAAGTTGAATGAAGGTCTCCTTGGCCTTTTTAAGCTCCTCTATTTCCAGGGACAGGATACGGTGTTTCTCTTGCATCTGGAGGAGCTCGGACCGAGTTTTTGTCTCCCCATCCTGTATCCCGGCCTGATCCTTTTTGTAGAAGTCGATCCTCTGCTCCTCCCCCTGTATCTGAACCTTGCGCTGATAGACAGCCTCTTGCTGCGAAGAGATTTCTTTTTCCGTCTCTAAAAGTGACAGCCTGATACCTTCGCTCTCTGCCTCCTTGGAATGAAGCGAGGCCAAGAGACGGACTAAGTGATCCTCGGCGGCATCTAACCTTGCCTCGTGTGTGGAGATACCATCCTCAAGGCCCTTTCGTTGCAAGGTTGCCCAGGCAAGGTCCTTTTCTTTGAGCTCTTTTTTAAGCGCCCTGTACCGCTCCGCCTTCTTTGCCTGCAACTCCATACTTCGGATCTGACGTTCGATTTCCCGAACAATGTCGCTCACCCGAAGTAGATTTTGATGCGTCCGCTCAAGCTTTCGCTCTGCGACTAACTTGCGGCTTTTGTATTTGCTCGTGCCTGCAGCCTCCTCGATCAGGGACCTACGCTCCTCGGGTTTGGCATTTACCATCTCATCCACGCGTCCTTGCTCCACAATGGAATAAGCCTTGCTCCCCATCCCTGTCCCGAGGAAAAGCTCAATAATGTCTTTGAGACGACAAGGGACCTTGTTGATGACGTATTCTGACTCTCCCGAGCGGAAGAGCCTCCGGGTAACCATAATCTCGCTGAAGCTGCTGTACTCTACCGGACCCCGTCCATCCTCGTTGTCGAAAACCAAAGAGACCTCCGCCATCCCCGTTGGCGCAAGGCTCTCACTGCCGTTGAAGATGACGTCCTCCATCAGATGGCCACGGAGGTGACGAGCGCTTTGCTCCCCCATAACCCATCGTAGGGCATCAACGATGTTAGATTTGCCGCAGCCATTGGGACCGACAATGGCCGTGATTCCGGGAGTGAATTGAAGGGATGTCCTTTGAGTAAAGGACTTAAAGCCAACCATCTCAAGGCTTTTTAGGCGCATGGTCTAATTCGCTTGCGGATATAGCCCTGAAAAAGGACCAGTGAAAAAAGGTGGATTAACTAACACTATTTCACAAGCAAGGATGGGTGTCAACAAAAAATAACAATATAAGGGGTATACTCAAAGTTTTACCACAACATACTGGGTTCTAATACGCAATAAAACTATTTTTCCAAAAGCTCGGTATTCCAGTAGGAGATATCAATTGTGTTGAGGAAGGGGAGCCACTCACGGTAGCGGGACAGGTTAAATGTGTCCTGCATGAAAGGGGTCCATTTGGGTTTATAGGCTTTTCGTAATAGGCTCATTCGAGCCTCTTGGGGGGTCTTACCCCCTTTGCGCCGATTGCACTCATGACAAGAGCATACCACGTTCTCCCATGTCGAAGTTCCTCCCCGGGAGCGGGGTATTACATGATCTAGATTTAGCTCATGGCGCGGGAGTTTCCTCCCACAATACTGACAGGTACAGTTATCTCTGGCATAAATGTTATAGCGACTGAACCGGACCTGGCGCTTCGGGATTCGGTCATAGCCCACCAGGAGGATCACTCTAGGCACACGAATAACCCGATTGACCAATCCAATCGATTCATCACGCACAGAAAGAGAGAGTTCACTCCAGTTATCAAAATTGAAAGTTTGATACTGTTCATTCACCGCTTGTGCAATACCCTGATAAATAAGGGAAAAGGCACGGCGAACTGAGGTAACGTGGATGGGGAGGTAGGAGCGATTTAGGATCAGGACTTTAGTATTAAGAATGGTATAGGTCGATATGGGTAAAGCATAACTCATAAATGAGCCTTGTCCATGAATCTATAACAGCTTTATAGGAGTATCCTAAAACTCTCCCTAAGATATCGGCGCAGACGAAGAATGTCAACAGGAGGCGATGCGTAGAGAAGGCTTTGAGGATGAAGTCTATCGATTTTTAGAGACCTTAAAGATAGCGTCCGACAGGCCGAAAGGCTGTTGTGATTAGCCGCAATTGACCTTGAAGCAAATTCTGAAGATTGCAGTTTTACCATGTGTAACGAGAAACAAAGGAGCAAGCAGTACCTGCCACATTCTCTCTTTATTCCTACCGAGAAATCAACCATGGGTCCGGCAGAATTCAAGTATCCGCTCACAGTTTTGCTCGGTCGTTTGCTCCGGCGACATCACGTTCCAAAACTCCGGGTACGGAAGACATTCCCGGAGATAATGTGCTGCTGAGGTGGCATGAGACTGGTCATCCCCTGGAATAATGAGAGCCGGAACTTTTACTCCCACAATCTCCTCTACAGCTCCTTGCTTGCGCCCTACCACATACCTCAGCTAACGGGAAGGACCGGTGATAGAGAAGTCGGGACTGGATGTAGAGCTAATCAGTGACTAGGGAACGGAGACTGCGACACGAACTGTCAAATGGCGTATATTCGGATGGAATCCGCCTCAATCCGGGAGCCTCCCGTGATCAGCGTTACGATGCTGCGGACATTGCGGCTGACATTGTCAAGGTCACTAACGGGAAATCCGCCTCGTAAGAACCCTCCGATGAACCTTTCCTCACCAAAGGTCACAATTTGCAGCGACTCGGGCTTGTCCTCTTTGAAGTAGCGCTCTGTCCCGCGGGCACAGTTGTCCAATTCTCTTTGTAGCTTCGCGGACATTTTGATATCCACAAACAACTGTTTATCTATATCGTACATACTGGCGTTTCCTTCATCCCATCATATTCATTCCGGTCTCAAGCCTGTGTTATTTGTCCAGTATTGATGCGAGCAGATCTATGGGGACTGGAACAACAATCGTATCATTTTTTTCGATCGCAACCTTAGAGAGAGCCTGCAAGAAACGGAGGTGAAAGGCTGCGGGTTGTTTGGCCATGATTTCCGCCGCATCAGAGAGTCTCTGTGCGGCTTGAAACTCACCCTGCGCATGAATGACTTTGGCCCGCTTTTCCCTCTCTGCTACTGCCTGTTTCGCCATGGCCCGTTGCATGTCGTGCGGCAGATCTATGTCCTTGACCCCGACCAGACTCACTTTGATTCCCCACGGATCGGTCTGGGCGTCCACAATCCCCTGGATTTTAGCGTTGATCCTCTCTCTTTGGCTCAGGATCTCGTCCAATTCCGCCTGACCGCACACGCTGCGCAAGGTGGTCTGGGCCAGTTGCGAAGTGGCAAAAAGATAATCCTCAACCTGGGTGATTGCGCTATTCGGGTCCACCACGCGAAAATAAACCACAGCAGCCACCTTCACAGAAACATTATCCCGCGTGATGACATCTTGAGGAGAGACGGTCATGGTCACGGTTCGCAAATCCACCCGGATCATCTTTTCAATGAAGGGGATGACAAAGTTGAGCCCAGGCCCGCGAAAGGAGACGAGTCGCCCCAAACGAAACACCACTCCTCTTTCGTATTCTTTAAATATTTTGACACCGCTCAGGCCAACTGCCAGAACGATGATTAAAAAAGTAATAACTGGAACAACCAACTCTTATTCCTCTAGTTATCCCGATATGCCTGTGTTACGGCAGACAGGTCGACCGGGTAGAAGTTCCCTCACGTCGATCCCTTGGCCTGAAATGGAGGGGATCTCTTAGGTTTTGCAATTCCCTGTAATAATAAAGCGCGGTGGGCCTTTTATCCTTAAATCTCAGGCGCTTAAGAAAGGCGATCTCTTCTTGGGTTAAGTCTCCGCTCAGGGAGGTGTCTTGAAGGAATTCTCTGAGCTCGGGCTCTTCCTTTGCTTCAGGTTCAGGCTCCCTTTCAACAAACTCAAACTGTTTTATCCGTTCACGGCCCAGTTCGGGGGCCAAAACGATCTTCATACCAAAGGTCACAAGATCGATGTCCCAGGATTCAATGAGCGGCTCCAGAAAGTAGCCGAAGTTTTGTACTGACAAGTTGAAGATATCGGTATTCAGAAACTCCAGAACAATCACCCGCATCTCCTCGTAACTTTTGTGGTTGAGCCGGGCGACGATGCGGAGCCAGGACTTGTTTTCCCATTCCTCCTTGGCCACTCCCTTGGCCACCTCTAAAAGCTTTTGCGTGATAAGCCGCTCGATTTCGCCGAAGGGTTCCTTTTCAAAGATAGGGCGCAGTTGTTTGGCCTTCTCAGGTTTGCATTTCCGCAGAATCAGTTCTCGGATCTCTCGAAACAACGGCCTAGCCGGTTCTTCGATCTTTCTCTTCAGTTCCTCCTTTCGCTGCACCTCAGCTAGCTTCGACAACGCACCGTCGGAGAGCTTCAAAAAAGCCTCGATCTTTTCATAAATGTCGGACCGCTTGGGTGCGGGAAGGGATTTTTTTCCGGTGAGCAACTGGGAGATATAAGACTCTGTGACTTGTGCCGCAGCAGCCAGGTCCCTCTGCTCGTGACCTAACTCCTCCAGCCGATGCTTAATCAAGCCCGTAATATTCATGGTGTTTTAGTGATTAATTAACTAAATCCGGTTATTTATAACACATTTTATCGAGTCTGTAAAGATTTACTTGACAAATAAAGTTAATTAGGCTAAAATAGTTGCCGCTAATGCGATCTAACAGATAGACTTTCCAGTTCGGAGAGGGGTACAGCCCCTCTGCGGATCGAGATGGCAAATAGCAGGAGGTTCTTAAGAATGGGATATTTTGGGTTCTGATGGTCGGAGTTACTTGTTGGTTGACAGGAAAGCTGATTGGGGAAAAGGGATATGGAAAGGTGTTGCGTGGCTATGCCACCAACGGGTTGGATATCGTCTTCGGCATCGTGGGCGCCTCTATCGGCGGTTATCTATTTTTCTGGGCTGTTATCGGGGAAGGCAGCTCGTTTAGCAGATATGCCACCGCGATCCTCGGCTCTATTACTCTCGTAGGGGTTGCTCGGCAAGTCTCTGCAAGATTCTCGCCTTGTAGCTCGCGTTAAAAAAGCTATATCCGTCCCCCTCCTGAGCCGCGAAGAAGAGGTAAAACTGGCCCAGAAAATCGAGGAGGGTGAGGCGCAGATCACCGCAGAGGCCCTATCCTCCGTTCTCGCGCTCCATTGGG
>JAPUHZ010000494.1 GCA_027297485.1 Deltaproteobacteria bacterium | reverse complement strand
GAAGGGGCCCAGACTTGGGCGGTGAAATTGCAGCAACCGAGGATGCGCAGCTCGCGCATGATGCGAATGTAGTTCTCGGAATCGATAAAACTGCGCCATGCCTCCATGGATTCAAATTCGATGCCGAGCCCTACCTGCGGGGTAATCTCTAGAGGATTGCGGTAATTGCGAATCTCCTTAACCCCAGGATGGGCGAGAGTCACCGGTAGCCAATCGTTCTTTGCCTTGTTCGCATAAATCGTAAGATTCGCCTTCTGGTCCGGAAGGTCCCACTGGATGAAATAGAGCACCATTACTGAATCCCCCTTACTAATCCGCCGTCGATCTGAATGGTGGTTCCGGTAATATAACTTGCCCGCTCAGACCCGAGAAAGACGACCAGATCGGCCGCCTCCTCGGCTCTTCCATAACGGCCCAATGGGATCTCTCCTTGCATTATCTTACTGACCTCTTCCACGGAACGGCTCATCCGCTGTGCACGGTTTTCATTAAGCTTACGGTGGCGCTCGGTATCGATCCTTCCTGGGCAGACATTGTTGACAAGAATATTGTCTTTGGCTAACTCGCGGGAGAGGGTCTTGGCCAGGCCAATAGCCCCGCTCCGGATAGCGTTGGAAAGGACAAGACCGGGGATCGGCTCCTTGACTGCATAGGAGCTAATATTAATAATTCGGCCGCCACCTACCTTACGCATGTGCGGGACGGATTCGCGTATGAGTCTGAGGGTGCTCATAAAACTAAGGCGAAAAGCATTTTCCCAATCATCATCAGTAAACTTCATAAATTCACCGGGTGGCGGTCCGCCGGCATTGCATAAAACAATATCGATACGTCCAAACTGCTCCACACTCCTTGCGACAAATCTCTGGATGTCTTCCGACCTAGTCATATCCGCCACCACTGCCAAGACATCGCCACCAGTTTCCCCGCGGATCATTTTCGCCGCCTCTTCAAGCTGCGCCTCCCCTCTAGCACAAATACTAACCCTGGCCCCCTCTCGGGCAAAACCCAACGCGATGGCCCGTCCCATTCCCTGACTGGCGCCAGCCACCAGTGCTACCTTTTCACCCAAACCGAGATCCATCTCTTGTTAGCCTCTAGCCATCAACTTTCAGGAATAAACTTCAATTCAATCACCGTCACGTCACCTTCACTATGGATCGGCTGAGAGCTGATGCCTGAGTGCTGATAGCTATTTTTGTGTCCAGTAAACATTTGTGCGAAATTCGGGATTCAGTCGCAAGATGTAGAGGGAGAGCATGCCGTGGGCCCCGAGTTGACGCAGCCGCCTCGGGTCCCCTGCAATAAGGGCCTCCATCTCTTCCGGGGTGAAATCGTACTGGCTCATCGCCCCCTTTAGATTGGCCAGAGCTTCTTTAAAGGTCGTCTCGTTCATCTTGAGATCGAACAGAAATCGGTTGAGATGATAGCTGCTCATCTTTTCTCCTTCGTAAGGCGTGAGGAGTCGCCTAACGCCCTTACGTCTTACGCTTTACGGTCCTAGGCGCCAGCTCACAAACCCCCATCCTGTGGCCACATGGTCGGGCATATAGAAGGTAGCTGTTGCCTTGGCGTTGCCCACAGCTCCCACAACCACCATCCAGTTGAGAAATTCCGAATCCCCCGCCTGGAGAAGCTGTTCCAAAGAATAGTCTGCTAAAGCCCGACCCTTGCCTTCACGCAGAATCTCCAGGAGATTATGATCAAATTGCGTATCGATCTCCCCGATTCTCGGAGAGCCGGGAAAGTGGGAGAGGCCTCCTGTTGCAAGGACGGCAATTCTTTCATTACGCGCCTCCGCAACTTCTCGGATCAATTCTCCTACCTGGTAGCATCGGCGTGGGGTGGGAATAGGATCCACCCAAGTATTGACGTAAATGGGCAGGATCGGAATCGTGGAATCGGGTAAAAGGAAATAGAGCGGGACCACCTGTGTATGCTGCAACTCAACATACTCCCCAAAGGAGAAATCGATGCCCTTTTCCAGTCCTGCCTTTAAAATGGCCCGACCCAGCTCTTTGTCGTTGCGATAGTGGAACCTATGTCGGGAAAACTGTCCCTTCACCTCGCCAGCTAGAGTGATAAAAAAAGTGGGAATATTGTTAAAGAAAAAATTAACAAACTGATCATTAGCAACGACGATAAGGACATCAGGTTTGGCAGCCTCGAGATCAGAGCGCAGGACCGCAAAGGCTTTCTCCGCATCTTGCCTGAGTTTTTGCTGTGTCTCCAAAGAGGGCTTGGAGGTGGAGGCTTGGGGAGCCATGCGGTAGTGGAGTCGCATGAAGTCCTCCCACTCTGCGCCAGGCTCCAAAAGGATATTCGGGGCATGACTTGCAGCCAATGCAGTTACTAAAGGCATTTCTTAGCGTTCATCTCCTGTCTTGCGGCAGAATCGTATAACCCATCCCAGGAAAAATCAACTCCCTAAGCGGGGTGTTAAGAAACACAGGACCTTGGCGGTAAAAAGAACTGTCAAGGAAGCCAAAAAAAAGAAGAGTAAATGTGGCCAGGGACAGAATCGAACTGCCGACACGAGGATTTTCAGTCCTCTGCTCTACCGACTGAGCTACCTGGCCAGAATGTTGGAATATTGCTTAAAACGAGTGGAGAGTCAAGATCGTCTGGACAATAGATCCCTGACACCCAGGAAGAATGGTTGGACTTTAAAGGCAATCAAATTATATCGACCACGGGGTTTGAAACCCCGAGGTCGGCCCAAGGGAAGATCTATGGGGGAAGAGCTACCGCTTCTCCCCTTTGGAAACCCCATCGGTTATGTGCCCGCGGCTAGCCGCGGGGTATGCTAATATTCAAATCAGTAGAGAGGATTAAAACCCAAAGGCTACGTCCAGCCTTGCATCGGGCGAGACAAGATGCACGCACACTACTTCATTGGCCCTTTCCACGGGATACGGTCTCTTTATGGTCTCATATATATCCGGAGCCAACATTTTAAGGTTCAACCCTGTTCTTGAGAGTTTTGCACAGGCGTTCCCGCTGGTAATATTTACAAACTCTTGAGCCGCATCCAGAGTCATCTCGTCTGCTTTGCTGATGGTTTTATTCAACATAGTGGACGCCATCTGTAATAAAAATGTCCCAGGGATACACAAGAGAAAATTAAGCTCAATATTGTCCCCCTCTATTTTCTGCGCAATCACCCAGTCAAAAAGTCGCACCTTCTTTTTCCCCGTTTCACACTGCTCTATTTTTATGACCTGATTTCCAAACCGGGTGAACATCTTTATAGTCAGGTCTGCAAAAGTTTCCACGATATCTTTATGTAAGACTTGATCGAAGAATACAGAAATCTCTGACGAAATTGTCTCCTGCTCTTCTTTGTAGCTCTTAAGTTCCCTTTCCAGATCGTCATGGGTAAGATACCCCTTTGAGACCAACACTTCCCCCAGCAAAACCTTTCGGCTGGCCTGCACCTGAATAAGTTCGCTCACCTGAGATTGGACAAGAATGCCCATATCTACCGCCAGCTCACCAAAGCGCCGGTCTGTTTTCTTCTGCTGCTCATGGATTCTCTTTACCTCTTTCGCAGCGAGCAAACCTTTTTCCATAGCCAAGGCTCCGAGCGGTGTATGAATGCTTTTCTGGCGTTCCACGGCGTCTATGAGTTGCTGCGACGTGATTTGCCCTTTTTCAAGTAAATACTGGCCGAAAAATTTTGCGCTCATGAGCCTCCCCCGATTTCCTGGAGTACCTTTTCAAGAAGGCCAATAAGATCTTCTTTCTCAAAGGGCTTTTGCAAAAAGTTTTTTGCGCCTCTTTTCAAACAATCCAGTACTACCTGCTCTGTTCCCAGCGAGCTTACCATTATCACGCGCGCCTTGGCATCGACCGTGAGGAGTTGGCTGAGAGTATCAATGCCTGTTTCCCCAGGCATCACAATATCTAAAAGCACAACGTCCGGCCTATGCTGTCGGTATTGATCCATGGCTTCTTTACCGTTTTTCGCTGTAGCCACAAGTTCAAAGCGACTATCCTTCAGAAAGGAAGAAACTACAGCGAGCATAAAATTAGAGTCATCTACGGCAAGAACTTTTACTTTTCCCTCATCCGCCATGACGGTCTTCTCCTTTGATTAGAAAGACGTGTGCTACCTTCAATATACGCAATTGTAACAAAAAACTATGATCTTTTCAAACGTTTATTCAGCTATCATACAGGCGCGACACAAGGGGCAAAACAGACGGTGTTGAGAAAAGAGATGGGCCCAATCGTGTGGTTAAGCGCGACGCAGCTCGGCCCCCTTCTCCTCGATAAAATCGATGATCCTGCTTTCAAGGACAACTTTGCTGAGGGCGTTAATTTCCTGCACACCCGTTGGGCTGGTAACGTTCACTTCGGTCAGGTAATTTCCGATGACATCCAGGCCAACAAAATAGAGGCCCAACTTTTTTAAATGGGGCGATAGGATCCGGCAGATCTCTCGGTCCCTTGAAGTCAAATCGGCCCGAACGCACTGGCCGCCGACATGGATGTTGCCGCGATTTTCATCTTCGCGGGGGATGCGCAGAACCGCGCCAATCGGCTTGCCATCGAGAACGATGATGCGCTTATCACCCTGACGGATCTCTGGCAGATAGCGTTGGGCCATGATTAGGTTTTGTCCGTTAGTCGTGGCCGTCTCCAGAAGGGCATTGGTGTTTCTATCTTTAAGGTGGAGATAGTAAACCCCGCTACCCCCATAACCGTCCAAGGGTTTGATGATCATCTCCCCTCCCTGTTCCTGCATGAATTGCTTGAGCTGCTCCATGTCACTGCTCACAAGTGTCTCCGGGATCAGCCCGGGAAAGTTCAGGGCGTAGAGCTTCTCGTTGGCCTCACGAAGCCCCCTTGGATGGTTCACCACCAGGCAGCTTTGCTCATCCACTAGACTGAGGAGATGTGTGGCAAAGAAGAATTTCATGTCGAAGGGCGGATCCTTACGCATCAGGATGACATCAAACCAACTGAGGGGTTTAGATGCGGCTTTCCCAAACCGATAGTGCGGTGTGCCCCGGGCAACACTGACTCGACGAAAATGGCCCCAAGGCGTCGTGCCACGGATGGAGAGATCGTCAAGCTCCATATAATAGAGCTCATGCCCCCTCTTCTCAGCTTCGAGCAACAGGACAAAGGTTGTGTCTTTCTCGATGTTGATCTTTTCGATGGGGTCCATGACGACCCCCATTTTTAGGGCTTGCATGAAATCGCTCTATCCCTTCAACGATGTTGGGGACCGTTCTTGGACTACCCAGGTGCGGGCCAAGAGATCGTGCCATCCTCTTTTTTCCCGATTCAAGAGGATCCAGAGAAATCCCGTCCCAAAAAGGACACAGAAGAGGGTGCCGATCCAGCGGACAAAGGCTTGGCTGTATTTGATGGGTTCTTGATTGGCCCCGACGACCCTTAGGCCGAAGAGCCATTTCCCAACAGTTTTCCCCTCCATCCCGTGAAACAGAACAAAGTAACCCCCCACAAGGGAAAACCAAGCAAAAAGAAGGATGCGCAAAAACATGGCCAGGTCGTCCGTTGAGAGTGATCGATGATGGGCCGCCAATCCCACGCTATAGCCCACGTAGGCAAAATAAAAAAGGAAGAAGGAGAGTAAGAGTAATACCAAGATATCGACAGAAAAGGCGCAGGCGCGCCGGAAAAAACCTCCCCACCGGACCCCGTTCGTATCTTCTTCCGCCCCCTTGAGGCGCTCGTAGATTTGGTCAAACTCCTGATCTAGAAGGCGCCCCAAATCCACTGTGCTCTTCCTTTCCCCTGTCACGGCAGAAGTCCCTTGTCCCCCGCCGAGAGAAGAAGGGGACATCTCGATTATGGGCAGGGCTTGCTCTGATACTAAATCGGCCCCGCACCGCTTGCACCGCTCTAAATAATCGAAGGTGACGTATTCACACTTAGGACATTTCATAGACCCTGCGCAGCAAAGACAAAGACTATGCTAAAGGAACTCCAAAGAAGAGGCAAGGCCACCTCTACCCCATGTCGCCCCACAAAAACTGAATGAGGGACAGGCTTGCCAAGGCCGCAGTCTCGCTCTTTAGAATCCTTTTCCCCAGCCGGATAGATTTAAATCCATGGCGCATAGCCTCAGATGCCTCGTCTGGACTAAAACCGCCTTCTGGCCCTATAACGAGAAGTAGGGAGTCCGGACGAACTGTTTTCTCTCGGATCTGAGCAGGGCCTTGCAGAGACTCCATTTTCCAAAAAAGAAGCTTTAGCTCACACGGCCAGGGCCTCCGCACCAGATCCCCAAATTCGCTCAAATCGAGAATCTCTGGAATTCGGGTGCGGCCGGATTGCTTAGCCGCGCTAAGAGCGATCTTTTTCCACCGCGCATGTCGCCGCTCGATCTTTTTACTATCCAGCCTGGGCACGGTGTGAGAGGAGAGAAAGGGGACAATGGTCCGAACTCCCAGTTCCGTTGCCTTTTCCACCACCCAGTCCATCTCTCCCCCTTTGCCCAGGCCTTGCGCTAAAGTGACGTTCAGTGAAGGCTCCCGCCCAGGCTGATAGGACTTTAAAATTTCTATCTCTCCGACCCGAGCAGCATAGGATTGGATAATCCCCTCGTGTTCCCATCCCTAAATAGAGTGACACGATCCCCAGGCCGCAAACGAAGGACCTTCCTCGGATGTTCCAGCTCTTGACCGGTGACGACTCCCTTTTCGTCCCGAATGTCTTTCTTTGGAAGAAAGAAGCGTGGCATATTTAGCCCTTCTTTTTGAGGAGCAGCGTCGCCCACCCTTTTTGATTCCTTTAGCAAGCCAGCAAAAAGGGGCTAGGAGAGAAGTGGCGCAACACTTCACCTGCCTCTGGCCTCAAGATCCCCGAGAGAACGAGGTATCCCTTGGGTGAAACTTTTTTTTGCAGCACGGTGACGTGATTGATGATGGTCTCGGCGGTAAGGTTGGCGGCAACAACCGTAAAGGATTCCTTGATTTGGTCCAGTCTAAAGTTCGACAACCTAACCACTCCTTCAACTCGATTACGCCGCACATTGACCCGGGCCGCCTTGAGGGCAGTGGAATCGTTATCTAGGGCCAATACCTTTCCGGCGCCCATTTTGGCCAAAGCAATGGCCAGGATCCCTGATCCTGCCCCGACATCAAGGGCAGTGATATTTTCTTGCGTCAACGAGTTGGTCACCTCCTCCAGAAACTCCAAACAGCAACGGGTAGTGGGGTGCGCTCCCGTGCCGAAGGCCATCCCCGGCTCTATGGTAATGACTTTTCGGTCCGACGGCGGATATGTGTTAAGCCACGGAGGGGTGATCCACAAACCCTTCCCCACTTTTTGGGGAGAAAAGAACCTCCGCCAGGAGCTATTCCAGTTCCTGTCTTTTAGAATAGTCCAACGCATCGGTTGCTCTGCGATCCCTGGATAGATCCCCTTGATTCCTCCAAGAAAGCGTTGAATATCCTTCTTTAGCACTGAGGCCTTTGCGGGAGACGCAAAATAGGCCCGGACTTCGTCTCTCTTGAGGGCGACACCAGGAGAGCCCCCCCTCAATGAGAAAGTTCAATATTGTGTCTAATGCCGATGGGGAGGCTTTAAGCGAGAGCTGTAACCACGAGGCTGGCATTCATTTTTTATGCCATAGAGATGTATCGGGTTCAAGTTGACATTTCCACCTTCTTGACCAAAAGCCTCCCCTGGGCTAAAAGGAATAAAAAAGGTTCTGGCCCGACGAGGCTGCTAGTCACTCACTTATGGCACACATCTCCCCCTTTCGTGGAATTCTCTACAATCAAAACAAGATACGGGACCTCTCTAAAGTGATTGCCCCCCCTTATGACGTGATCACGCCGGAAGAGCAGGAGAAGCTCTATAAGAGATCCCCTTACAACATTGTGCGCCTTATTTTAAACCAAGAGCCTGGCGCCTACGAAAGTATTGCCCGCCTTTTCGAGGCCTGGCAAGCGGAGGGCGTCTTTGTGCGCGATGAGACGTCCGCTATCTATTTCCTGAGCCACCGCTTTCGCCTCAAGGAGGCAGAGGAAAAGGAACGCCAGGGTTTTATTGCCCTCACTCGCATCGAAGATTATTCTACCGGAACGATCCACCCCCATGAGAGGACGCTGGAGAAGCCAAAAGAGGACCGTTTTCAGCTCATGCTCGCCTGTCATGCCCACTTGAGCCAGATCTTTGCTCTCTATTCCAAGCCGAAGCAAATCATCAATCGAACGCTGGCAGAACACGTGCGGGGAGTTCCCCCCATCATAGAGGTCAAGGAAGATAGAGGGGAATCGTATCGTCTCTGGCGCATCAACGATCCCGAGATGATCCGCCTGGTTCAGCGAGAGATGGAGGACCAACCCCTATTGATCGCCGATGGCCATCACCGCTATGAGGCTGCCCTGAACTACCGCAACCACCTGCGCAAGGAGAGGGTAAAATGGAGCGACCGGGAGGCATTCAATTACGTGATGATCTATTTTGCCAACATGGTCGATGATGGCCTGGCCATCCTCCCTACCCATCGCCTGGTGCGGGAGTTTTCCCCCATCCCATTCCTGAAACTTGAAGAGACACTCCAACGATATTTCTATCTCGAGCCCTATCCAAAAACTCCCGAAGGGCAGCGCTGGTTTCTCCGTGCCTTAAAGAGCGGCGGGAAGAAACGGCATCTCATCGGCGCCTCTTTTAAACGAGACCCGCGATATCTGATCCTGCGCCTGAAAAGCAAAAGAACCATGCAGCGGCTGGCCAAAGACCTGAGTGGTCCCTTACGCGACCTGGACGTCACCACCCTACACATCCTCATCTTGGAGCACATCCTGGCTCTCACCCCCGAAGAGCAGACCAAGGGGGAGATGATACGTTACTTACAGGATGAAGAGAAGGTGCTCAAGGCTGTCGATAAGGAGGATTACCAGGCCGCGTTTATCTTAAACCCGCCGCGGCCTGAAGAGATCCTTACCATCGCTCTCGGAGGGGAGAAGATGCCGCAGAAATCCACCTACTTCTTTCCCAAGCTCATTACCGGCCTGGTGATCAACAAGATAGATCCCAACGAGGAGATCATAGACGGGCCAGGGCCCTAAGCCCGTTTTGATAGGCAAATAAAAAAGGGGTTGCCTTTCTCCAAGACAGACCCCCTTCCCAAAGCTGCAAATTTATCGGCTTCTACATCCCCTTGATCTTCGGGGCGTCCTCTATCTGCTCTAGATCATTGAACCCCATATATTTATAGATCCGATTCATTCCCGAAATGAGCCGTGCCGGATTTTCCGGGTCGCTGTTGAAATGCTGGTGCACGGTGTTCACTGGTACAAAAATGACATCTCCCTTGTCCCATTCGTACCTTTTAGGCTCCTTCTCCACATCCCAGTGATATTTTTGATCCATACGCGCATTAACGTCCCAGTGAAGATCGTATCCCCTCCCTTCGAGGACAAGGAGATACTCTTCAGCCATATGCCGGTGCTTGCCGGAGCGCGCGCCTGGGGGAATTTCCTGAATATAGATATCCAGCGTCTTCAGCCGGGCGGTCATCTTCTCGTTCACCACGTGCTTCAGCCGGCCGTGGCGAGAGTTCTCCCATGGCATGTCCTTGGCCTTGACCACCTCCTGTAGCTTCTCGTCTTTCTTTTTCTGCCTCTCGACCTCCCTCAGGCTCTGATCATAATAGTGAGCGGTCTTTTTGCCCTTGGGAAAGTTTTTTGCCTCATCGTGTTCCATATCGCTTTGAGCCTCCTTCTCCACGCCTCATCAGGCTGTAAATCCCACGGTCAGAAATCCACCGGCCTCCAGCCTTCCCATCCCGGCACCGGGTCGGTAGGTTGAGGCTCAACCAGCTTTTGAAACATCAGGTTCATAAAAAGATAGAGCGGCTTAGTCTTGATGACCAATGCCTTGAGTGGTTTATCCGGGTTGGCATTAAAATGCTGGTGCACGCATCCATTCCGGATCACCACAAGGTCGCCCGCCTCATAATCGTACCTCTTTCCATCATGGATGTCATAACCTTTACCATCGACGATGTAGAAGGCCGCCTCATTCATATGGCCGTGCTTGTTCGATCGACTTCCCGGTGCGAGATCTACCATGTGGGATTGGATGCTCTGCATTAGGCCCATTGCCGGCTCCATTAGCCACCGATTCCAAAACTGGGGGCCGGTGATATCCCGCGTATCCAGAGGGATGTCCTTGCATTTGATGACCCGCGGGAGGTCACGCATCTTTTTAAGCACCTCCATAAGGCCATAATCCATTCTCTCAAGTCCTCGAACGTATACTCTCTGCTCAATCTCCGGGTCAATACTCCGTTTAATTTCAGCGTCCATAATGTCTCCTCTAGATCTTAATGAGAACCTCGGTATAGGTATTTATCCTTACTTTTATAACATCTTTTCCCCTGGTATGTAAAGATTACTGCCCAAGGTTGCAATGGCACCTTCCCTTTAACTTGTCACAGGAGTTACAAGTTCCCCATCTCCCGCCTTTCCAATAACCTTTCCTTCCCTCATCACCACTTTGCCTCTGACAAGGGTATAAACGGGTACGCCTTTGACTTTTCGGCCGTGGTAGGGGGTCCAGCCCACTCTGGTATAGGTCATTTCATTCAGAATAATCTCCTCTTTTTGCAAATCTAGAATCACCAGATCGGCATCGGATCCGACTTGAATAACCCCTTTCCTAGGATAGACACCAAAGATTCGCGCGGGATTGTAAGAAGTAATCCGGACCAGTTTGTCGAGGGTGAGTTTTCCTTCGTTCACCGCCGTCAGAAAAAGTTTTAAATAGTCCTGAATTTGCGGTTCCCCTCCGGGGGATTTCCACATATCTTTCCAGCCGACTTCTTTTTCCTCTTTGGTATGCGGTGCATGATCGGTCCCGATTAGATCCACCGTGCCATCCTCGATTCCTTGCCACAGGGCGTCCACGTGCTTCTCTGGCACCCAGAATCCCAGACAGTACGGACCCAACTTTTCGACATTTTCCCAAGAGCCTAAGAAGAGGGCCCAGGGGTTAACCTCGCAACTTACGGGGCGTCCTTCCTCCTTGGCCTGCTGCAACATTTGCAATCCCCCAGGGGTACTCATATGGAGAATATGGAGCCTTGTCCCGGTAGCTTTTTGGAAACGTAACAGCGTGGCAATAGCCGTATCCCAAATAATCCCATCAAATTCACGGTAGGCCTTGGCGTAGGCCTGCGGGCTACGATCCCCTCGCTGCCAGTATCTCTGTTCGATCACATCCATCAGATCCTGGTCGTGCGGATGGACCATGAGCGGCAACCCGGTCTTGGCCACCGCCTCAAAGCTGCGAAAGAGTTCTCCATGGTGATGGAGTCCGATGCCGGGCATGTGGGGGTAGTCTCTACCCGTGTCCTTCACCATGAAGATCTTAAAGGCCAGACAACCGGCCTCAGCGAGCTTGGGGATCTCCTCGGTCACTGTCCCTGACGGATTGTGGTTAAAATCAACCACGGCCTTTTTCTTGCTGATCTCGATAACCTCCCGGTAGCGCTCCAAAGTGGTCGTCGGCGGGTTGACATTCGGCATCCCCACCGAGAGAGTCACGCCTCCGGCCGCAGCAGCCTGAGTCGCTGTCGTGATATCCTCCTTGTGGGTAAAGCCCGGCTCTCTGTGGTGGGTATGTGTATCGATGAGTCCCGGAATGACCACCTTACCTTTCGCCTCTATGACGGTATCAAAGGATTCGGGAAAGGCCGGTGACCTGCCCAGGGCTACTATCTTGCCCCGGTGTATGGCAATGTCCGCTTCGACAAAACCTCCCGGTGTCCAGACCTCTCCGCCCTTTATGGCCAAATCCACTTTTTCCATTGCCTGATCGATCTCCGAAAGAGCTTGAAAAACTCTTATATGTTCAGCAAGATTCCCTGTCAACAGGCTGTTCAACAAGTTTTTCTGTAGGACGCTGAGAGCGCTTGACTCCAATCTCTGAATTTGAAAGTATCCTCCCTGGATTGTCCAAAAAGTAGAAAACCCCTATGGAAAAATTGTATCTGACTATGGCCTGTGGAAACTACGACAGGACCCAGGCGCTCCAGGACGGCACAGTTCAGCCGGAAGGGATCCGACTGAATTATATCCCTTTGCAGTCAGAGGAAATCTTCTGGCGCATGTGCAACCACCAAGAATTTGATGCCTCCGAGATGTCGCTTTCTAACTACATAAGCATGCTGACCCAGGGAAATTGCCCCTTTGTGGCCATTCCCGTGTTTCCCTCGCGCTTTTTCAGGCACTCCTGCGTCTTTATCAACGTCGGGTCAGGGATTCTTGGGCCA
>JAPUHZ010000493.1 GCA_027297485.1 Deltaproteobacteria bacterium | reverse complement strand
GTCCATCTCAGCAAGGTAAGAGGTTACGGCCACCCAGTGCTCGTCCACCTGCCAGTTGTCGCCCTCCGGCAAAGCCTCTCGCCTTGTTGACAACACGGGTCCGATCTGCTGAGAACTGAGGTTTCCGTTGCCGCGAGATCTCCTTAAAGCCGGACTCGGAACGGGAGTCGCTCTCACCGGAAAGGTCCTGTTCCACCAAGGGGCACTCTGTCTTTCCTGATTTCCAAGTTGTTTCATCTTCAAAATCCTCCTTAATCTCAGCTCTATCGTGTCCGATAGCACCAGGTAAAAGCAAAAAAAGTCGGACATTGATATAAATCCGCGAAAAAGTGATATTTTCCATTGATAAAACTGATATGTGGGACTACTCTGAAAGGGTGCAGGGTAAGAGTGCGATCATCATTTGAGGACATGGATACACAGAGATGGGTAGGAAACAATCTGAGCAGATACCTCCTTATATCTCCTATCGGACATTCAGTAACTTCCTGACCGATTTGCGCAGCCGTGGTGTCCCCTCCAGGATTGACCGGAGCGTCATGGCTCACAAATCGGGAACCGTGCAGTCTCGGCTCCTCCTGGCCCTTCACTACCTGGGTCTGGTGAAGGCCTCCGGCCATCCCACCGAAAGGCTGTCCAGGTTGGTGGAGACTGAGGGTGCTGAGAGAAAACAAGTGGTGCGAGAGATGGTTCAAAGCTCCTACGATTTTGCCTTTGATCAGAGTTTTGGCTTGGAGACAGCTACTTCCAACCAGGCCCAGGAAGTCTTTGAACAGACCGGGGCCTCAGGTGAGACGGTGCGCAGGTGCATCGCCTTCTTTCTATCCGCCGCCAAAGACGGTGGAATCCCCGTATCCCCCTACATCAAGCCCCACGGAAGAAGGAGGTCGGCATCCCGAAAGAAGGGAGATGCCCATCACAAGACCCCGGAAGCTGCCCCTTCCCCTTCGCCCGCTTCGGATCGGGGAGGAGAGTCCAGAGAGATCCATTTAAAGAGCGGGGGGATTTTGAGGCTCGAACTCTCCATCGATCTCTTTGACCTGGACCAACGGGATCGGGACTTCATCTTCACATTGATCGATCAGCTCAAGGAGTACGAGAGAGACGCCAAGACTCCAGGTTAGAGCTCAGGAGATGCGCCGATCTTTATGCAATAGCATAAAGACGATAAAATATCCTTATTTTAAACACAATTAAAAATAAGCATCTAAACTTAAACTTTACATGCTATACAAAGGGGATGTCCACCCGAAATAGGCCAGCACTTCACTGTTTCGAGTCTTCCCTGCCCTCCTTCTTCTTTCTCCCCACTCTTGAAAAAGTCAAAATTGTGAATCCGGGAAGACTCCACTATTCTAGCCCTAACCGGATGGAGGGGTTCACATGTCGCTTCTTGGAAAGTCTTTCGTTTTTTTGCTGCTTTTTGCCCTAGGGGTAACCGTCGGTGTTTATTGGACTTCCTCGACCTCGAATGCGGATGTCCAACTATCGGCAGAAGGTCAGGAAGTTCAATTTCCACCACGGGGCGGGTCCCTGGCCCTGGAGGGCCGAAGAAGATTTATTTACCTTCCTCTGAATAATCCTGGGGTGGTGCCTGTGTCGATGGCTGCTCATATGAAGCCGGAGGATCTCATTGCAGGTGTGTCCGTCAATGGAAAGGCAAGAGCGTATCCTTTATGGATTCTGGTAGCCTACCACGTGGTCAATGACACCATCAACGGCACTCCCGTCATGCTCGCTTTTTGCGAGATCTGCAGCGGAGCCTCCTCCTTTCGCCCCGTAGTGGATGGGTTTGAGGATAAATCAATGAGTTTTCAGATTCACGGGATCGCCAGAGGAACATTCACCGTTTACGACTATCAGACCCAAACCGTCTGGTCTCCTTTTACCGGGCGGACCCTTGAAGGCAAGCTGCATCCGGCTCGCATGAATCGGATTCCTCTGATTGTGGAACCGTGGGGTAACTGGGCGAAGCGCTTTCCGGAGACCGATGTCGTGTTCGCCAGCACCAAATTCAAGGAGCGGGAGCATGGGCGCGGAGAGAATAATCTCATCGGAGCGGAATACATCCCCCAGGACTTCGCTAACGTCGCCAACATGGATGACGTTCGTTTGGCGCGCAACGCTCTGGTCTTTGGTGTCACCAACCTGGAGGGAGACAAAGCGATCGCCTTCCCCCTGGATCTTCTCGAGAAACAAGATCAACTGTTCAGGTACCGATTCGCCGACGAATCTTACCTGCTCAAAAAAATTGGCGAGTTTGGGGTGGTGGCCCTGCGTTTAAACGCAGATCAGGAAAAAAGAACCTATCACCAGGTTGGTGATAATCCCTTCCGACTCGGGGATGATTCAGGTGGTCTTTGGGATGAATTCGGCAAAGCCGTGAATGAAACAGGCGAAAAACGTGATCTTGCCGTTGCTGATGGCTACTTCACCGAATGGTACGAATGGGTAAGCGGCTACCCCGACTCCGAGATTGCCGACAGTCCTTAGTTCTCTTTATCCTCGAACTGGATGGACCAGTGGCTTCCATCGCAAAACGGTTTGTTTTTTGAGGCTCCGCAGCGACAAAGCGTAAAGTGTTCCGTTGACGTCCCTTCGCCCCTATCCACATCAACCAACTCAGGGCCACCGGTAACCAGGTAGGGACCGTTTTTTGAGACCCTAACTGCAGGCTCGCGAGCCTGATCTCGTCGCTCTTCACCGTCGACGGAATAGCTGAGCGCCCCCGAAGGACAGCTCTTGACGATGGCGATGATCTCTTCGGCCCGGGCTGCATCCGGATCAATCCAGGGCTCGTGCTCCAGCTGAAAAACTGTGGAAAGTCCATCGCTGCACAGGCCACTGT
>JAPUHZ010000492.1 GCA_027297485.1 Deltaproteobacteria bacterium | reverse complement strand
ACCGATTCTTCGTAGGAGAAAGTGTCTATGGATTTATTCATGACTTTAAGGCGATCCGCGGAGAAATTGGTTGCTGGCGGAGTCGGTCGGATTTACCGCCGGAGGATGGGATCACAAATCAGCTCGTCAAGATATAAGGCGTATCAACAACGAGTTGAACGGGATGAAAAGGCAGTAACAGCATATGATTTGGCGATCGTTTTGAGGCCGGACGACCCCCGTGCCTATTACGGCCGAGGGGTGATACTCAGGCGTCTTCATAAGGATGAACGGTCACTGGTGGACTTAGACAAAGCTATTGAACTTGGTCCCGATGTTCAAAGGGCCCACTTTGAGCGGGGTGAGACTTTGACCTATTTGAGTCGGTATGAAGAAGCAATACTGGCCTACAGTCGTGCACTTGAACTGGAACCGGAGGATGCGGATACATATCTCGCCAGGGGTTTGTGCACACGCAAATTAGATCGGTATAACGAGGCGTTGGCTGATTTCGATCGGGCAATAGCGTTGGATCCGGACAACCCCGAGGGACACGGCCTACGTTCGTCAGTCCTCTTCTTGATGAAGCGGTACGTTGAAGATTTGGATTCCAAAGACCGGGCCAGAGAGTTAGGCCCCGAATCAGGAGGAGATCTTCTCAACAGGAGTACAACCCTATTGAAGCTTGGGCGGTGTGAAGAAGCTTTGGAATCCGCTGAGAGAGCTCTAGAACTACTCCCTGAAAGCTCACTCCCACATTGGTACAAGGCAGAGGCTTTCTCTTGTATGGAGGATGGGGAAGCAGCCCTACGGTCGTTCGTTCTTGCCATCCAACGATGGGATCATATGAAGAAACTTTTTATGAGGGACGAGGATTTGTCGTGGCTGCGTGAGCATCCGATTCACGGACCTCGATTCAGGGAGCTAGCGGGAGTCTAAACAGCCCATTTTCGCCAGAGTCATCCCATATTATGCAATATGAACCATTCGTATAGTCTAACGATACTATTACCCCTGCTGGACGGGAGTTCGAGTAGGGCCCGTCTCTACCACAAACACTATCTGGAAGTTGCGCTGGCCGCATAGAATCGCTACGAGATTGCATCAGGCATTCAGCAGCCTTTTTCCTGCCTTGACGATACTACCACCACGACAGATACTGACGCTGCAATCCACCTCTGAGTGGGTGGGTTCCGTGGTGAGACGATGGCTTGTGCTCGAAGCACACCATCGAGGGGGGAGGGAGTCCAATGCCTAAATCAGTGCATCACGTCGTGAGGAGGCCGGGGAGAAGGCATAAGGACCCGGAGATCGAGATTCCCGTGGCAGATGACCTGGTCTCAGTGCCTGGCAGCCCCATCCGCGAAGAAGATGTGGCCTTCTACAGCAGAGAATATCCACTCGAGTCTCAGAATGTTGAGAAGGCTGCCGACCGTGAGTGGGTCTGGTCGGTGTATACCGTTGATGTCGCCAAGTATCGCAAGGGACACGACGATCGCAGTAAGCCCTTGGTACAGGCAGCCAAGATAAGCGGAGAGATCAAGCCGACCGGCAAGCCAACCGGAAGGGACGTTACGGAGGACATCCGCAGCAAAGCCCGAGAGTTAGGGTTCGGCGAAGTTGGTTTCACCAAATACGACCGCCAGTACACCTACGTCAGCAAGAAGCGCTGGGCATTATACGAACACGCAATCTGTCTGGCATTAGAACAGGATTACGCTCAAACCCAGGCTATCCCAAGCCTGGAAGCCGAGTACGCTCACTTCGGCACCTACGAAGTGGAAGAGACCTCAGCCCTCGTGTTGGCAGATTACATCCGATCGCTCGGCTACCACGCTCAGGCTCACAGCCCCAGTGACAATACCGGAACTTACATACCTATGTTTGTAGCAGCGGGGCTAGGTCAGTTGGGGGCTAATGGCCAGCTGTTGTCTCCCCACTTCGGGTCCCGGGCCAGGCTCATGATTATCACTACTGAAGCCCCCTTGACATATGATGAGCCCGAGGACTACGGAATTAACAAGTTCTGCCAGCAGTGCCAGATCTGCGTAGATCGCTGCCCTGGACGTGCATTGGTGAAAGAAAAGGTCTGGTGGCGCGGGGTGGAGAAGAACAAGGTCATCTATGATCGCTGTCGTCCAGTCATGGCTGTCTATGAAGGCTGCGGCGTATGCATGAAAGTGTGCCCCATACAACGGTACGGAATGAAGCCGGTGATGGAGCATTACGTAGCTACTGGAGAGGTCCTTGGCAAAGGAACAGATAACCTTGAAGGCTATAGCATCAGGGAAAAGGGCTACTTCGGGCCTGGCAAACTGCCCCAGTTTGACCACGAGTTTTTCGAGTTTCCCCACGGAACACGAGAGGATTGGCTTTTCGAGCAGTTCAAGAGGAAATTGGCTGAAGAAGGAATTCCAGACCAGGAGCGGCTAAATGATTTCGCTGAGAAGGTGAAGACGGTCCTCGACAAGGGTGTTGCGACCGTTCATGACGAATAACGCTTTTGGTTGGACTCCCAGTTATGCAAGCAATTCTACGCTTTCGAGTGATCGCGGCGCGGGGTCGACAGTCGTCGATGCCTTTCTGGAATTTTGAAATGTTGTTGGCAAAATGTTGAAGAAAGAGCAGCTCGAGGCACTGTTCACGGAGCTGAGTCGTGAATGGGAAGCCACACCCGAATATGAGAGCCTCCTCCGAGACGCCCATCTCGGCATCGCGTATTTTGATGCTGGCCGACCCTTGGGGCCAGACATAGACGTCAGGGTTGCCACACTCATTGAGAAGTACAGTTCAGAAGAGTAACCGCCTATTTGTACTTTTGCGCCAACTCCGATACACGTGGAAGATTCGCCATTGCTGAGTTCCAGGAGATGAAGATGCATCCGTCCCTGGAGCGGGCACTGCGGCACTGGGACATCCTGAAGGCGTAGGTGCTAGCGGCGAGTCGGTGATTGCGGGCTAGCCCAACATGTAAATTCACGTCACCCCCTGTACACGGCAGCTCCGTGACAAAGGGTTGAAGAGGAGAGACACATGAAAGTATTGATCAGTATGGCGCTTGCAGACGCGGTCCTTGCAGACGGACTAACTGATGAACAACTGACGCGGGTGCGCGCAGTCTCTGAGGAGCTGGAGGTTGTCTTGGCGTCGACGCTAGAAGAGATGGCGCCGCACCTGCCCGACACAGAGATCGTGATGGGACGGATTAATCGCGAAATCTTTGACCAGGCCAAACTGCTAAAGCTGGTGATGGTGGAGAGTGCCGGAGTAGATAGCGTGCTCTTTGATGAATTCATTAACAGTGACGTTACCCTAGTCAGCGGAAAAGGAACCGTGGGTACCCACCTGGCTGACCATACCTGGGCTCTTATTCTCGGCTTATTAAGAGGTGTTGGAAAGTCGATTCGAGCGAAGACATGGGACATCCGCCAAGCCATTCGAGGAGAGGCATGGGAGTTGGGAGGACGGACTCTGGGCATTGTGGGGCTGGGTGGAACTGGAGTAGAAGTAGCCAAGCGGGCTCAGGGGTTTGATATGGAGGTCATCGCCATAGAACCTGAGGATGTTCCCAAGCCACCCTTTGTACGAGAGGTCTGGAAGCCTGACAGGTTCTACAACCTCCTGGAACAATCGGATGTGGTGGCCATCTGTGCCCCCCTGACTAATGAGACACGGGGAATGTTCAACCTAGAGGACTTTCACCGGATGCGACGCCACGCCATCCTGGTCAATGTCACCAGGGGCCCTATAGTTGATGAGGTCTCACTCCTTCAGGCTCTCAATCAGGGATTGATTGCTTCGGCAGGGCTGGATGTCACCCCTGAAGAACCCCTGCCTGAGAACCATCCCCTCTGGGATATGTCGAACGTCATCATCACCCCCCATGCATCGGGAGGATCCCCTCTTCGATTGGACCGTTGGATCGACCTCGCCTGCCAGAATCTCCATCGGTATCTGGGAGATCAACCTCTTTTAAGTGTCATTGACAAGCGAAAGGGTTATTAACGTCCCCTGTTTGGCAATTTCCCCGCTCAAAAAGGGGAGATGCTGAAAGCCTAGCTAATTCACGTGGTGAAAAAGCGCCTCCACAGGGATTCCCTTTTGGTGATGGCGGAATCCGGCCACTCATGACCCTTTGATTAGCTACCCAAACAGGTGTGGATCTGGATATCAACGCATCAGCGCCTCTTCGTAGCTCGTGGTTGATTGAGTCACTTGTTCCGCGTCGAAAAGCTGACGGGAATCCATCCACT
>JAPUHZ010000491.1 GCA_027297485.1 Deltaproteobacteria bacterium | reverse complement strand
AATGACCAACCACTGGGTTGGCACACCGAGCTCGGTAGAGAATGGGACTAGAAAGTTAAGAATATCGGCAACACCGCCCCCCACTCCGGAGGAGTTGATATGCCAAATGGTAGCGCTGCCGTGGAATTCTTTATGGAGCTTGCGGGCCAAAAGCCGCAGCCGGTGAATGGCCCGCACCCCGACAATCTCCTGAAGCCTGTCGATATCAAATGTGGTTGCGTCTCGAATTATTGGTGGATTCATATTGTCTACCCGATGCTACTAGTAGCAGTAAACACAAATTCTGTGCCATGTCGGGTAGATAGAAACTTGGGCACATTTTTATAGTATAAGCTCCGAAAAGACTCATACGTCATAACTTGAATATTAGACTTGTGTTTAGTGGAAATGACTAGCGGACGATGCAAGGGCTAATTAGAAGTAGCTGAAATGTAAGGGAAAATTCTACAAAGTGACTAGAAAAGCTTAGCCTAAAACTACGGTAAAGACAGGACCCTTATCTAGGGGAGTTCTTTCCTATAGAGAACGAAAAGCAATAAACCTAACTCATAATACGATGTCAATCTTCGGCGCTTTTGTACAACAATGGACACAGATAGTGACAATCCGCGGCCTTCTGTGACGCAGGAGGAGGTAAATCCTTCCTCAGGGATTTGACTGATAAAGGATTTTGCAGGTGCAGGCGCTGCCTTCTGGCGCGGCTTTGTCACACCCTAGATGGTGGGCGAAGTTACAACCAGTGAGTCATTGACAATTCGTCATTTCAACGACAATCTATGGCGCAATGATGACGGCCGAAACAACTGCTTTCCAATTACTTTTGATATTGGTTGGACTGGCTCTCCTTTACTTTGGTGCGGAAGGATTGGTGAGGGGAAGTTCCTCGATTGGTATTCGGCTTGGGTTGACACCCTTGGTGGTCGGGCTGACCATTGTGGCTTACGGAACGAGCACTCCGGAACTTTTCGTTGGCGTCCAAGCTGCATTTGAGGGCAAGGGCGACATCGTCATCGGGAATGTGGTCGGCGCGAACATTTTAAACATCGCGCTCATGCTCGGCGTTGCAGCGTTGATACAACCGCAGCAGGTAAAGCTGCAGCTCATCCGTCTGGATGTTCCGGTCATCATTGGAGTCTTTATCCTTTTTACTTTTTGGATTCTTGATGGACACATTAGCCGCTTGGAGGGCCTGGTCTTTTTCACCGGCATTGCCGGTTACACGGTGTTCAACATCCTCAAGGCGCGTAAAGAGACGAGCCAGGAAATCCAGCGGGAATTTCAGGATGAAATTCCGCAGGCCGACGGCAACCTCGGCGTGAACATGCTTTTCATTCTGGGAGGCTTTGTCTTGCTCGCCCTAGGTTCCAGCCTACTGGTCGATAATGCGGTCGCCCTGGCGACAAGCTTCGGAGTGAGTGAAGTCGTGGTCGCTCTTACCATTGTAGCTTTAGGCACCACCTCACCGGAACTAGCCACTGCCAGCGTGGCAGCGTATAAAAAAGAGTCGGACATCGTTTTCGGGAATAGTATCGGCTCGTGCCTCTATAACATCCTTTGCGTTGTGGGAGTTTCCGCCATGGTCGCTCCGATTCATGCGCCCGGAATCAGCCTAGTGGACTTAGGCATGATGATTTTCATGGCGGTGGTGCTCCTACCAATGATGCGTACAGGATTCGTGTTGCAACGGTGGGAGGGGGCGCTGCTGATCTGTATCTATGCCGGCTACCTCGTGTACCTTTGGCCAAAGTAAGTGCTGCTCATTACCGGGCCAAGGACATTAAATAAATCTGCTTTTGAGGTTCAGCGACCGAGAACTCCAAATTAGCCATCATTGCTCAGGCTTTAGGCCGGAGCCGCGAGGCGGTACGCAGAGGACGGGAGCTATAAGAAACAATACCTCCTTCGTTTCCTGCCCCGCCTCCTCGCGCCTATTTCCTGTTGGCTGGCGGAAAGTATCCGACTAGAGAGCTATTATAAGGTGATGAGACCCAAACCGAGGTAGAAAATTACACCTCCTTTTGAGCAGGGAGGTTTTAAAGGAAGGATTTTAGGGTGTCGGCTTGGACCGGCCGCTTTTACTGACAAGCTTTAATACGTTCTCGATAATCTGTCTAAACCTGCTTAGAGGCTGAGCCCCCCTGACCATTGTGCCCGTGATCTCCTCTCCCGACCCGCTTGGGCCAATAAAGAATGACGGCGTTCCGCGCACCCCGGCCTTGGTGCCCTCGGTTATTTCTTTCTCTATCTCACGGGCATATTTGCTGCTCTCCAGGCAATCATTAAACGTATCACCACCGATGCCGATTTCCTGGCCGTACCGTTTCAGTGCGGGGACTGAGAAATCCCCGGGGTTCTGGAACAGAATGTCGTGCATCTCCCAGTATTTGTTCTGCTCCCCTGCGCAATAGGCCGCCTCATGAGCCTTCTTCGCCTGGGGGTGAAGGTTGGCAATGGGAAAGTCGCGGAAGACATATCTAAGCTTGCCTGTGTCGATGTAGTCTTTCTTGATGATTGGATAGACGGTCGAGGCGTAACGTTTACAAAACGGGCATTGGTAGTCCGAGAACTCAACCATGGTGACTGGGGCATCTTGCCGTCCCAGGCTCGGCCGGCCCGCGATACTTATCGTAGCCGTCCTGGTCGGTTGCCTTCGAGGCCTCAGGGCGCCTTGGAGAATACTTTTAATCTCCGCCAGCTCTTTCTTGATCTCCGCAAGCTCCTTGCGCAGGCTGGCAATTTCCTCTTCCACCCCTGCCCGGCCTGCACTGGGCGATACCAGAAGTGCTGCCGCGATCGCAGCCGCTGTTATCCAGACAATGAGGCTAAGTCTCGGTGGAACTCTCATAGGCCCTCCTTAAGCAAGCCAACAGCCTAAATTACGACATGGCACCGGCAGCGGTCAAGGAGATCTCACCGACCCTCTATTCTTACCCTATTGACTAGCTGGTGCGCCAGGCGAATGGGTTCAGGCAGCCGGTAGCCGCGGCAGGTAAGCAAGACCAGATTCTTAGCCCGGTGGAAACTCATCCGATGGCCGGGGGAGACAAAGACTGGACTAACGTTTGCCCGGGTACGGACTACAGTCCCCACGCGTCGCCTCTTATACACAAGCCAACTATATGATCCTTTGTCTCTACCTGCCGGGCGGTGCTCTCCAACCAATCTCGATTTGGCACACCCAACAGAGGGAAGATCCAAAAACAACGCCGCATGGGAGGCCAATCCCAAACCTCGAGGATGGGCAATGCCTTGGCCATCGAAAATCACCGCATCGGGCCGCTGCCGCAGAAGAGAAAATGCCTTTAGGAGAATGGGTGCTTCGCGAAAGCTTAGAAAACCCGGAATATATGGGAACGAAACCCTGCCGCTAGCCCATGTTTCTTCTACAACCGAAAGGTCAGGAAAACTCAGCACAACCACGGCTCCGTAAAGAATCTCGTCCCCTCTTGCATAGGAAACATCCGCCCCTCCAATCCAGTGTAGTCTTTTAATACTAGGCGGGCTCTCAAGGGAGACCCTACTGCGAAGCCTCTCCTGGATCTTCTTTGCACGCGAAATCTCGACGTTCCACTCGTGAAGACTCAGGATATGCATCTCTTCCTCTAGATCAGACCGGCAATAACGGGCGCCTTCACAGAACCCTGAGACCAGCTCTAAGAATAGCCGGCCAAAATGACCGAAGCTGAGCAAAACTCAACCTGGGGGCGCTTTCAAGCTACCACAACGAGCGGAAAAGAGAAGGGAGGGGATAAATTCGATCCTTAAATCTAAGACGCGCTGGATCCTGAACTTTCTTGATTGGTGCTTTTCTTGTCGCTTGAAGCTTTTTCGCCGGCAGCCGGGCTCACGCCAGCTTTACCGTCTCCCTTGCCGTCAGCCGCAGGCCCCTTTGCGGCCTTTTCGCCTTTTTCGCCTTCTGGAGCCTTCCCTTTACGGGCGTAGTCCGTAAGATACCAGCCGGTCCCCTTGAGCTGAAAAGAGGAATTCGAAATAAGTTTTTTAACCGCTCGCCCACAGGTAGGGCATCGCCGTAAAGGCTTACCCGTAATTTTCTGCGTCACCTCAAAATGGCCACATTTCTGACACTGATACTCATAAATGGGCATTGTTTATCCTCAAAAAAAAATTAGTTTACCTAATATAGATAACTGCAATTCAGTGAATTGTCAATGAGACGCATTAGAGAAAGTCTTTGGGTACTGTCCCAATTTGGTTGCTGATGCCACACGTGGCTCAATTGTTTTAAGTTAGGATACTACCGCCTGCTGCACTGGCTTGACAGCACCTTTCTGATCCGCCAGACTGAAATATCTATGCCAGTCAAAAAAGTGATTTTGGCTCAACCCCGGGGCTTTTGTGCCGGTGTGGAGATGGCCGTAGAGACGATGGAACGGGCGCTCAAAAAGTATGGGCCGCCGCTCTATGTCTTTCATGAGATCGTCCACAATCGCTACGTCGTTCAAGAATTCATTCGCAGGGGCGTGACATTTGTCCAGTCTGTAGAGGAGGTCCCGGTGGGGGCGAAGTTGGTTTTCAGCGCCCATGGGATCTCTCCCGCAGTCTGGAAACAGGCCAAAGAGAAAGCGCTTCAGATCGTTATTGACGCTACCTGTCCTTTAGTGGAGAAGGTGCATCGGGAAGTGCGCAAATTTGCCGCCCAGGGGTACTGGATCATCCTCGTTGGCCACCGAGATCACGATGAGATCGTTGGCACGAGCGGCGAGGCCCCCGACCGAGTCCAGATTGTTTCTAACATCGACGAAGCCAGACAGGTTAGCGTTCTTGATCCGGAAAAGGTGGTGGTTCTAACCCAAACTACCCTTAGCGTCGATGATACCAGAGAGATCATCGGGGTCCTGAGCCGGAAGTTTCCCAAGATGATTACCCCGGCCAAAGAGGATATCTGCTACGCTACTCAGAATCGCCAGGACGCGGTGAAAGAGCTGGCCTGTGAGGTAGACCTAATCCTCGTTATTGGCTCGCCCAACAGTGAGAACTCCAAGCAGCTCTGCCGGGTGGCTCGTTCCAAAGGGACGCCGGCTTACTTGGTTAATGACTTCCATGAGATCGACCCGATATGGCTGGAAGGTATCAGACGGGTAGGTATCACCTCGGGCGCATCGGTGCCGGAGCGATTGGTTCAGCAAACGGCGGATTACTTTAGGCAACGTGGAGCCGAGGTAACCAACATAGGTTTTGTCGAGGAGAATGTTCATTTCGCCTTTCCTTCCGAGATAGCCGATGCCCCTTGATTCAGATCCAGGCTCGTGGTACAGGGGGCCTCTCTATGAAAGGAGGTGGAGATATGGCCCGTATTGTCCATATTGCCCTGAAAGTTGAAGACCTCGATAAGACCAGCGAGTTCTACGAGAAGGTCTTCGGCTTTATTCCGACTGAGACCAGCAAGGTGAGAGATCACACCTCACGCCATCTAAGCGACGGGGCCATAGATCTGGCCCTAATCAAATACGACAGCGAAGAGTCGGCTGAGGCCAAAGCTGCGGGACAGGGGCCTTGCATCCACCACTTTGCCATTGAGGTGGATGATATGGACAAATCTGTGGCTGAGATCGGCAAATTTGGCTGCGAGATCATCAGCGACCCTGGAGTAGTCCCGGTTAAATTCCGTGCCCCAGGCGGAACAGTCGCAGAGATCGTGCCCAAGGCAAGATACCAAAAAGCCAAGCGGGAGTGATACTTATGGAGAAGGTCAAAGTCTACTATCGACCCGGCTGATTTACCTGTAGCAGCACGAAAGAGTTTCTTTCGCAGCACGGGGTCCAATTTGAGGGAAAAGACGTAGACAATGATCCAGCCGCCTTAGCGGAATTGGAGTCTCTAGGAGTTCGTAAGGTCCCCGTCACAGTTACAGGGAACCAGCTAATAATGGGGTTTAACAGAGACGAGCTGGCCCAAGCCTTCCATCTCTCCTTTAGGAAAGAAGAAAAGGTTGCGGACCAGTGGCTTTTCGATACCCTGGATAAGATACTGGAGGCAGTCATCCGGGCATCCCGGCAAGTCCCTGCCAACCGTTTTATGTGGCGGACCCCGGATAGGGATCGGCCCCTAAAGGTCTTCTGTTACCATATCCTCGCCGATCCCAACCACATCATGGAAGCCATCTCAATCCGGAAGTACGACGGCTCTTTCAAGCTCACCTATACAGAGGCGTCCGAGAGATTTAACGCCATGGAAGAAGTAGCTCAATTCGGCAACGAGACTCGTGCCCGGTTACGCCGCTTTTCTCAGGCCATTGCCCCACAAGAGCTGGAGCGGCCCATAGAGGGCTACTCCGGCAGAACAAACGGACACGAATTGCTCCATCATGTCTTGGCTCACACAGCCCACCACCTCAGACAGTTGTACGACTGCCTACGCAGGCTAGGACTTACACCCACAGAGCCGCTTAGAGAGGAAGAATTTACAGGGATTAAGATGCCACAGGAACTGTGGTAGCCTTCTCGGCTCACTCCGTACGATTTCTTGATTATTATCATACCCCGCGGCTTGCCGCGGGCACAAAGCCGATGGGGTTTCCAAAGGGGAGAAGCGGCAGCTCTCCCCTTTGGTCGACCGCGGGGTCCAAACCCCGTGGTCGATATAACTTGATGTTTGATGAGATCCTTTAACTCTTGACGTCCGCGGTGAATATCTCACCACTTCCACTATAGAGCAGATAGTATGCTAAAACACGCCGGACATATCTTCTTGTCTCTGAATATGGGGGAATACCTTTGTATCGGTCGACAGTCCTAGGGCCTGCGTTATACGCTGCCACGGCCAGCCGGATGTCACCCCTAAACCGGTCCAGAAGCCGTCGTAGATAGCGCACCCCTCCATTGATGTTCTCTGCAGGATCATAGAGGTTGGCAACGTTATACTGGCGCGCCGTCCCAGGCATGAGCTGCATCAATCCCCGGGCCCCCTTACGAGAGCGTGCAAGAGGATTAAAGTTTGATTCCGCCTTCATCACCGCCCAAACAAGATCGGGATCCACACCGTAACGGCGCGATACGATATTTACGATGTTCTCAAACCTGCTAGGACGTCCGTTCATTTCTTGCTCCCCATAGACCACTATGATCTTGCTAAAACCTGCCGGGAGCAAAAATTCGCTATTGTAGAGATAGGAAACTACAATCGCGAGGGCCCAAGCAACAAAGAAACCGGATTTTCCCATAGAGAATTTCATTTCCGCAAAAACCCTCGATTTTACATTTTTGTTATTTCAGCTTCCTCCTCGGGTGAGGAGGGCTCAGATAACTTCAAGGGAGTGTACTCAATAACCGTGCCTGATGCCCATTTAAACATCATTTTACCGCTCGGACGGGCTGTAATGTCCTGAGATTTAAGGGAAACTGCGCTCCTGAATCAGAAAATAAGGGATTGATCTAGGTGCTGTACCCCCTCTAATCAAGGCATGAGCACCCGTATTTAGTCTCGAAGGGGTATCCACGCCCGGTTCCAATAAGCGTAACTTTGCTAATTATTTGCACGGAAGTTGCAGATTATTCGCACGAATACGGGGTCAGACCGAATTCTTTGCACTTTGGTCTTTGGTCTGCTAACCTGCCGCCCACTATGGCTCGGAGACCGAGGATAGAGTTTCCCGGCGCCCTCTATCATGTGATTGCTCGTGGAAATCAGAGACGGAAAATATTCCATGACGAGGGGGATTACCGTAAGTATCTCTCTTTGCTCTCTGCATACAAGCAACGATATCAATTCAAGCTT
>JAPUHZ010000490.1 GCA_027297485.1 Deltaproteobacteria bacterium | reverse complement strand
ATTCCTCAAGTATGTGTCGACGCATCCGAGCACCGCGGACCGAATCACGCGGCTGCAGTCACTGGCGGCACAGGTAGAAGGAAATCCCGTCAAGCTCCTCCCGGACTATGATTGGGAGGACGTGCATCAGATTTGCCAGGTCACCGGCACAAGCCCCCGCCCATGACGTCCTCCTAGACCTACCACATCGAACTCGTCACCCTGCTAGAAAGCTGTACACCCCTCTGACCGGGGATCCGCGTCACTTACTTCCCACCTTCCTTTTCAGAGAACCATCCTGTAGAATAGCACGCGTGAAACGTAGGCCGTTTGCGAGAGGTTCCTGGCGTCTTCAGTCAGGGGGCAACGGTGCAAGTCCTTGAGGGGAACATCCGCGACGCCACCCGGCTCATGCCTAAGGAACGGCCAGCCATCCCCCGCCGTGCCCGGTCAAAGCCCATCACAATCTCTACTATCCGATGGCTAAAAAGCAGCGCAAGAAACGCCGCTCCCACGCTTTCGTAATTTCGACGAGCTTTCCCCCGTCTGATCCTATCGCGGTCGACCTGTTTCGCCTCCAAGCTGCATACAATGATTTAGCATTTGCATTCGAGTGGGTAGATGCTCATAAGCGAATCCCGGGCGACCGGCACGCGAGAATAGTTGCGGCGAGCCGCTGGTCCTTCCAATTTCGCCTCTTAGCTGGAATCATGCACGAGACCTTGAATGTCCTGGAGCAGATGGAAAGCCTTCCTGGCTTTCCTCACCTTGAGGCAAAGATGGACCAAGATGGTCGGCGTAGCCTTGAACGTCTACGGAAGGTTCGAAGCGGCCAAGATCAATTTAGCAAGAAGTTTCTCGCGATTACTCGTCATAAGACCGCCTACCACTATGATCGCAACGAGTTCGCAGATGCATTGCAGAGGCTACTGGCCAGATACGGACAAACGAGCCAATCACACGTGCTGTTTATCGAGGAATCGTCCGGACAAGAGGAGTTTCACTTTGAGTTACCCGACGAAATACGCGTGGAGATCGCCGTGGGGCTCACTGGTGGGGGCGGGGCACGCGACGAACTCAATGCTCTATTGGACCTTGTCGGGGCCTTCGGTACCTTCCTGGAGAACATTCTGATTGCGTATTCGAAAGATCGCGGGCTCGAGGTAGATTTTCGACTGAGGGGATAATCGACCAATTAGAGCGGCACGATCGACCAGATCACGGCGGCGAAGCGGCCGCCCGTTACCGTAAGGAGGTCGGGGGCGTCAGCCTCGACTGCCTAGCGGGAGCAAGCAATTGAAAAGCCCTTACCAAGTAGGGTATGATGTTTGATTAAGCGGCGCCGCTGGGAGATGCGACAAACAAGGGGGTGTGGTATGGCAAAGGCGAAGAAGATCGTCAAGGGCACGGGAAAAAGCAAGAAGACAGTAGGCTACAAGGTGGGACGTGGGATCTTCAAAGGGGGGTTAGGGAAGAAGGGATATTTCGGCAGGGAGGAGAAGTAACGTCGCTGAAACCGGGGTAAATTGCAAGTGGGGGTCTCAGGCTTATGATTGCCCCGGTAACGTTATCGTAGCACCGCGACTTGCGGACGAGGTCATCATCGGGGCGAACACCCTCCAGAAATGGCGGATCAAGCTCGACCTGGAACACGACCGGTTGATCATTGGCAGGAGTATAGCGCGTCTTCTTATCGCGTAGGGTGTGTGTGATCGAAGGACCTGGCCCTGTTCGCATTCGGCGCATAATGCCCTATCCGATTTGGTAAACACGAAAACGTAATTCGAGGTCCAGGCAGTAATTCATGGGGACTTGAAAGAATCAAAAGGAGGTAAAGGAAAATGCCTTACACTGCTGAAATCAGCCGCACAAATCCCTCGTGCTTTCTGCTTCTTATTGACCAATCAGGGTCTATGGCAGATCCCTTTGGCGCCGAAGAGTCAGCTAGGAAGAAAGCTGACGGTGTTGCTGATGCCATTAACAGACTCTTACAGAACCTTGTCATTAAGTGCGCGAAGGAGGAGGGCGTCCGGGATTATTACCATGTTGGGGTGATTGGATATGGCGCCCAAGTTGGACCTGCTTTTAGCGGCCCACTCACTGGCAAGGAATTCGTCCCCATTAGTGAAGTTGCCAGCTTGCCTGCCCGTGTAGAGGAGCGAGCCAAGAAGGTCGACGATGGGGCTGGTGGCCTCGTCGATCAAGCCATCAAATTTCCCATCTGGTTTGACCCAATTGCAAGCGGCGGCACGCCGATGTGTCAAGCTCTGACGCGTGCGCAATCGATTATTCAGGGCTGGCTGAATCAACATCCTGGCTGCTTTCCCCCAATCGTCATCAACATCACCGATGGCGAGGCAACGGATGGTGATCCCAGCATTCCTGCCCAATCCTTGACCGTACTCTCGAGCAGCGACGGAAATGTCCTGCTGTTCAACCTCCATCTCTCATCACAGAGAACATCAGCTATCGAGTTCCCGGACAACGAAGAGGGACTTCCCGACGAGTATGCTCGTCTTCTGTTTCGTATATCCAGCCCCCTACCCGACTACATGAGCAGCATGGCCCAGCAAGAAGGCTTTAGGGTATCAGATAAAACACGCGGGTTTGTATTCAATGCTGATATCGTTGCAGTGATTAGATTCTTAGATATCGGCACCAGGCCGAGTAATCTGCGTTGAGGTGAGCCGTCGAACATGAAGGTATGGGTCAGGTCATTCTGGGCGTCCAAGGCAGGTAATACCCGCGAAGAGTACGAGGATGCATTTTACCCTAAGGGTATGGGCAAATTTTACGGGGATCTTCTGCGCTTCGCTGTTGCTGACGGCGCAAGTGAAGGCATGCTCAGTGGCAAATGGGCTGACATCCTAGTTAAGATATTACATAGAGTACGCTCGCCCAATCTAGACCCCGAGGATTTTCTCCAAAGATCGTATTCGGCCTGGAACGCCTGGAAAGCGGCCTACCTCAAGCACAGAGAGCTACATAACAAACCGATTCAGTGGTTTGAGGAGCCAGGGTTACAAGCGGGAGCCTTTGCCAGCTTCCTTGTCCTGACCCTGCTCGGCTCTAATGAAGAACCAAAGATAAGATGGACTGCAATCGCACTTGGCGACACCTGTCTCTTTCACATGCGGGACGAAACCCTTATAAAGGTCTTCCCCATCGAAAGTTCACGCGACTTCAATAACCGACCTTTACTGGTCTCCAGCCAACCGACGCGAAACAGCGCAGCCACTCAAAACATAAAAAAGACCGAAGGCGAGTGCATCAGTAGTGACCGCTTCCTCCTTACGACTGACGCCCTCGCCCATTGGTTCATGCGAACCTACGAGGCCGGACGACCCCCTAAACAGATTCTACCCGAACCTGAGAGCTTGGCCCAACCATCTACCTTTAATCGATGGCTTGAAGGCCTCAGGCGGGAGCATGAAATTCGCAATGATGACGTAACCCTAATTATAATCGACATAATTTAGAAGGACTACAGCGCATGTCCTGGCCGACGATGACCGATTATCAGGAGGCAGTACAGAATCCTCGCCTCTGCTTTAGCGATTCAGAACTGAAGCACGGCATCCCCGTTTTAGACCAACTAGGTCTTCCTAAACCAATTACAGGCGCATTCGCCACAGTTTACCAATTGATCTGTAATCGACAAAAATACGCTGCTCGATGTTTCTTGCGCTACCATCAGGACCGAGAGCGCCGGTATGCCGAAATAAGCCGCCATCTGCATGAGAACCCACTTGCCTGTATGGTCGATTTCCAGTTCCTCCGACAAGGGATACTAGTACGTGGGCATTGGTATCCAATCTTGAAAATGGAATGGATTGACGGTCAACCCTTAAATACCTACCTTGCCAAATGCCTGCACAATCCTGACCACATCCGTAGTCTTGCCCAGAGGTTCGTAAGCCTCCTCGCTGATCTTAGACGCTGCTCAATTGCCCATGGAGATCTTCAGCACGGAAACATTCTGATTGCTAATGGAAACTTGCGATTAATAGACTACGACGGGATGTACGTTCCAGGCCTTGATGGTATGGCGAGCCACGAACTTGGCCATCGAAACTATCAACACCCACGTAGAACCGAGAAGCACTTCGGTTCGTACCTTGACAACTTCTCGGCCTGGGTCATCTACATTTCCCTTATCGCCATAGCCTTTGAACCAACTATGTGGCAGCGTCTCCGAGCGGGCGATGAGCATCTACTATTTCGACGCGAGGATTTCGAGGATCCCAAACATTCCTCGGCCTTTCCCATACTAAACGACCTCAAACAACCTAGCCTTAGTTCAGTTGTCTCTTCCTTGCAAGTGTCACTTTACATGGACCCCTCCCAAATCCCTCCGCTCTCCACGTCAGCAATTGCAGAGACTATTATTGTCTGCTCCGATTGCGGCCAAAAGAACAGAATTGACGTTAAGGCACCGCATGGGCCAGGACGCTGGAGATGCACTAACTGTGGAGCCGTTATTTCCACCGAGCCTTCCCCCCCTGGACCGTCCTGGGTGTTCGATCATCTTCCGGTTCCGACCATCTACATAAAAGCCTCCTGCGGACTCGAGCGATTGTCGCTCATGCTGTTTATACTTATTGCACCGAGTGTCATTTCATTTGCCGCGGCTGGAATGATAGAAATTCCTTTGGCGGTTTCAGGAATCACGGGCGGGATTTCCATGCTCCTTCTCTTGTTTACTTTACGCTATCGCACTCTTCCCGAAACCGTTCAAAAAACTAGCATAATCTCAGAGTTGGCAAGCTTACGCAAGCAAACCAATAGGATTCATGGGTCCATAGGCCGCCTAAAGCAGGAGATGGAAAATTTCCGAGTGCAAGAACACCAGAAATCCAGTGAAATTCACTTGAAACAGCACCAATTAACCCAAAAGGAGAACGAGGAAATTGACGGGATTGATAGGCAACTCAACACCACCTTGGCCAGGATCAATTCCCAACGACAGGCCTTGAATCAAGCAGAGTCCAATGACTTAGCCCAAAGGTTGAAAGATGTTCAAAACTTACATCTTTCCAACCAACTTTCCCGCCACTATATAGCCAGTGCGACAATCTCTGGAATCGGACCTGAGCTGAAGAAACGGCTGTTAGCTTCCGGCATTGGGACAGCGGCGGACATTCGAAGCATCCACATTGGCTCAACAGGATGGGGCCATTACTCCCGCGAGATAGCCTATATCGAGGTGCAGGGCCGAGGTAGGATTCATATCGATGGTATTGGCCCTAAGAAGGTTAGGGCTCTTTGGTCCTGGCGCCAGAGTGTCGAATCTCCGTATAGGAGGAGTATGCCGCAGTCACTTCCAGCGTCCGAGGAGTCGGCAATTAGATCTAAGTATGGGGCGCAACGTCATTCACTATCAATCCAAGAAACAGATGCCAAGCGAACCGCAAATCAAAAGAGTGACGCTGTTCGGGGGATCTACCGTAAAGAGCAAGATGATCTCTCAACACAGTTACAGACCCATCGGGAGCAATTAGCAAAGACCTGCAGAGACCTGGAACAAAGGATTGCCGGTCAGGAGAGAGACACGTCCGAGAAGGATTGGTTAATAGCCAAAGCCCGACGAGACCTCGAGGCTTATCGGCAGGTTAGTTTTGCCGCGTATATAAAACACGTTCTAGGGGTGTGATCTCCCTACGGGGCTTAGCGATGGCATGGCGATTCCGAAAGATTTTTCGGTTCGGCCCCTGACGATGGACATGGACCAAGAGAGGGGTAGGATGGAGTTGGGGCATTCCCGGATTCCGCTATGGTGTTTCCCCCACTGGCCAGCGCTACATTTCCGTTGGCATCCCCGGAACGGGATTCTATTGGATCAAATACCTGGACAAAGAGAAATCTCTCCCCCCGGCTGGTCCCCCCATCCAACAAGCACCTCCACTACAGCAAGGACAGGCCACCGACGGGCAGGCTCAGCGATGGTGGGAGCAAAAGGGCATATCGGACTGAATCGGCCCACGAACAGGGTGTTGAAAAATGGTGTCTGACACCTTTTTCTTCACTTTCTCCCACACCTACTTCCGTGACCCTGCTGGATGCGTAAAGGGGCGCGGACTCCCCGCATCTTAGATCACGTCGGCGAGGCGGCCCTGCGTAGCCTGGAGGAGGTCGGCGGAACGGAGTCTGAGCATGACGTTGTCGCTCCCGCCCCCCGCATAGACCTCCTCCATTGACAGGACCGCCCGGTCGATGAGGACCGGCAGCGCCTCTCGATGGGCGAAGGGGGGCGTCCCGCCAACAGGAAATCCTGTGATTCTCTCCACTTCTTCACGAGTCGCGATGCGGGCCTTCTTCCCCCCAACCCC
>JAPUHZ010000049.1 GCA_027297485.1 Deltaproteobacteria bacterium | reverse complement strand
GCCTACCAGCAGTCGCGCATCTTCTCGAAGACGCCCGAGAAGTACGGCACCGGCCACATCGAGGGGCTGATCGCACCGGAATCCGCGAACAACGGCGTGACCTCGGGCACGCTGATCCCGCTGCTCGTGATCGGGGTGCCGGGCGGTGCGACCGCGGCGGTCATGGCGGTGGTGCTGCAATACCACGGGGTGACCGTCGGCCCGGATCTCTTCCTCACCCAACCGAACCTTGCTTACGGGCCGTTCACTACTATGGCGGTGACCTACGCGATGATGGCCCTGATCATTTTGCCGCTCGCGCGCTACATGTCGCGGGTCACGGTGGTACCCACCGTTTACATGGCGCCGATCATCATCTCGTTCACGCTTGTAGGATCATTCGTACCGCGCGAGTACGCGTTCGACATGTATCTCGCGCTGGCCTTCGGCGTGATCGGATACGTCGCCCGCAAGACCGGCTACCACGTTGCGGCGATCCTGATCGGCGTGATCCTCGGGCCGCTGCTCGAGCAGTACTTTCAGCGCGCGCTCAGGATCGCGGAGGGAGACCTCATGGTAATCTTCTCGTCCACCCTCGGAAACACATTGTGGGTCTTTATGTTTATTTCGCTCGGCTTTCCGTACGTCTTGGCTTGGTGGCGCAAGCGTCAGAAGGAGCGCCAGGCGGAGAACAGCTAAATCTAACCCAGAGGTTGTCTAGCATTAGGGACTATTCCACGCCGGTGGCGACAAAGACTTTTTTGGCGGACTGAGCGGTCAAAAACTGAATGAACTTCCTTGCCAGCTCTACTGGCCGTGCACCGGCCAACACCGCTGCAGAATAGGTGGTAACGTTTTCGATCTCTTTAGGTAGCGCCCCGACCAGCTTGACGCCTTGGTCCTTGTAAACGAGAATCGCGGGGACTTGGCCGAAGCCGATCTCATTTTCTACTTTGCTTTCCGCCAAGTGCCTCATGACGGCGTCGGCAGTTGGGACACGGGTCTTCTTGGCCTTCACTTCCTCAGCGATGCCGAGACGGTCCATGAGCTTTTCGATATACAGACCGGATGACGCCTCGTTATAGACGAGGGACCGTGAGGCCAGAATTTCCTTCTTGAGCGCCTCGGCCGTGGAAATATCCGGCTCCGCCGCACCGTCACGGATGACGACGGCGGCCCTAACTTTGCCGACAACCGCGCTGCTCCCAGAGACGATGCGTCCTTTCTTTTCGAAATCCTTCATGGTCGGTACTGGGACAATGACAACGTCCGCACCAACTTCTTCGTTGTCGACCCTACCGCGAATCACTGGGGCCGTGGCGAAACCGATAACGACTCTGTGTCCCGTCTCCTCTTCAAATGCCCTGGCGAGCTTCGCCAGACCCGTTTTGATGGCTCCAGCGCTGAGCACTTTGATCTGAGCTGTGGCGGTTTGCGATGAGGTGTTGGACATATCGATTCAGCTCAAGAGGGTTATCCAGACCCGCAATGCAACCGTCCCGATCACAGCGGCATAGATGTAGCGAAGACCCTCTGGAGAAACACGGCCATGGCTCCACTCTCCTCCCAAAGCCCCAAGGCAGGCGCCAAGCACCACCGGAAGGGCCATGAGGAAGGGAATTTGGCCGGTGATGAGTTTGCCTAAAAAACCCGAGAATGTGGTAAGCACCGCGATCACCAGATTACTACCGATTGCGATGCGTGTTGGAACCTTCAGCACGTAGATCATCAAAGGGACGAAAACGAAGTTCCCAGCTCCCAGGAGACCCACTATGATACCCTTAGCCCCTGAAAGGATACCCAGGGGGATCAGAGGGACGACCACCCTCTCTACCGGAAAATCTTCCTGGTCTGCCGAAGGCCTCGGGAAAAACATCATCGCAGCAGCAAGGAGGGTCACCACACCGAAGAGGAGCAGCAGGAACCATTCGGACACCCATTTAGAGGCGACTCCCCCCAAGAAAGAACCGACTACGGCGGCCGCAGAGGCCACCAGTGTGATCCGGCCGTGGACCCGTCTACTCCGCCAGTGTGCGACCCCTCCGATCAGACTGGCAAAGAATACCTGGGAGATGACCAAGGCGGCGACCGTCTTGACGTGGAAGCTCTCCAAGCCCAGGAGGGGAGGGGCATAGAGAAGAAGCGGAAAGAGCACGACACCACCTCCGACGCCAAGGAGACCGGCTGCGAAGCCGCCGATCCCTCCGAGCGCTAACAGGGTTACAAAGAGATCCGGACTCATCAGTCTTCTCCGACTACCAGGAAATCATCAGCCCCTCTGTTCTTCAGTCTTGGTTCCATCATCACCTCAATTTTCAAATTCCAAAACGTGGGAATTGTGCTTTCCAGGGATCGAGGCGTTCTTTTCCCTGATTCACCATCAAAAATTTTAAACGGGGATTAAAACGTAAGAACCCACCCGGATGGAGTTTTAGGAAGCGTTAATTTGCCTTTGCAAAAGCTATCATCAATTAGGATAGATTAGTAGGACAACTGGCACTTTTGTCGAGATCTAGTGGAACAGGCTCTTGCCAAGAAAATTTCCTCTATGTAGTCTCTCTTTATCATAGCGAGGTCTGGCAGGTTTGTTGGTTATGTTTTCTCGCTGAGTTCGTTGATCCTTACCAAGAGGATTATCGATTAAAAGACATCAGAGCCTCAATCACTTTTATGCCGAAGATTATATGCAAATAACTAAAACCAAACTAGCTCTTGAAACCGTTTTATTGGGCATAACCACTGCGGGACTCTATTTTTTGCTTTACTACTTCGAAGATACCGTGCTGGGGTGGTCTAATGGATTTAAGAAAGACGGTTGGCTTTTTTTGGCGCCCATTGCCATTGCCCTTGTTTTTTCTGCAGCACATGGCGCATTTACGGGCCATTTCTGGGAATTGTTGGGTATACGGGCCAAAGGAGTAAATAACGAACAGGCGGTAGATTAGTGGAATTTATAGATCTAGGTCTATCCAGCATATTCTTTCTCTTTGTCGTCGGCTTTGTCGGCGGCTTGGTGAGCGGATTTATCGGCTCTGGTGGAGCATTCGTCTTGACCCCCGCTATGATGAGCATGGGCCTGCCGGCCATTATGGCAGTCGCCACGAATATGTGCCATAAGTTTCCAAAAGCCTTGGTAGGTGGTATCAAGCGTGCCCAATATGGGCAGGTAGATTTAAAACTAGGTATTGTACTAGGAATTTCTGCGGAACTAGGAGTTATAGTTGGAGCAGACGTCCAAACTACAATCAACAAAGCTTTTGGCAATGCCGGCTCAAATCTTTACGTGTCTTTAGTGCTGATCGTTGTGCTGGCAATAGTTGGAGGTTATGTATTACGTGACACGTGGAAGATTTACAAATCGGGCACCCAGGATGAAAGACACATCAGTAAATTGGCACTTTGGTTACAGTCCGTCCACGTTCCCGGGACCATGGTGTACTTTAGGAGTATCAACGCAAGCGTATCGATATTGTTTACCATTCCTATAGGATTTGCTACGGGAATGTTGGCATCTGCCATTGCAGTGGGTGGATTTATCGGTGTACCCGCCATGATTTATGTATTAGGTGTGCCGAGTTTAATGGCATCTGCGACTGAATTAATCATCGCTTTCATTATGGGTATGGGAGGATCCATTAAATTTGCCTGGAGCGGGTTCGTGGATATTCGAGTGGCAATGATTATACTCGGAGGATCACTCTTTGGCATCCAGTTGGGAGCGATTGGGACCACTTATGTCAAGCCCTATATGATCAAGCTGGTTATGGGCATGATTATGATTCTAGTCTTATTGAGTCGCGGCACTGTCATTCCTGTTTATCTATCTGCCCTGGGATACATTGGAAAATTGACAGAAAGCACTGTCAGCATCCTACAAACCACCAGTTTCAGCATATTAGTATTAGCACTGGCAGTAGGGGCCATCATCATCCTTTACTCCCTGTGGCAAGGTAGGCGAGCAGACACAGAACAAAACGGCGGATAGACTCAACTCCCCGCCAGACCGTCCCGTCGCAGCGGCAAGGTCAGGAAAGCATTCAACACATGCCAGAACCGGTGGCGGTTGATCCCGAGTGTTGTCGAATGCGCCTGTCCCAACAGGGTGACGAAATGTTTATCGTTGCTCGGTAGCTCGTTATAAAAAGCAATTACGTCTTCTATCGATGCAATTCCATCATGTTCTCCGCGGATAATCATTACCGGACAGTGAATCTTATGAGGATCCACCAACGGAAGCTTGGCACACATGTCGTAATAGGTTCCCGTGGGAACCGTCCCACCGTATGGCTTCTCCGCCTCAGCCATGGCCGCAGGCACGGCGTCGTCCGAGAGCCCCGGCTTATCGCGGTTGTGGATGCTCTTATAGAACTCCAGGTCCACGGCGCGCCGGTTGCTCGAACGCCATTCCTCCAGTCGCTCGCGTCGCTTCGCCAAGGTTGGCGAACCTTTTCCTGTCCAGACCAGAGCGGCCAGTACCAGTCGTTCCACCCGCGCGGGACAGGCGTTCGCAAAAGCGGCGGCACGCAGTGCCCCAGAGGACTGTCCAACAAAGGCGTACTGCTCGATACCAGTCTCTCTCTTTACGACCTCGACTCCTGCCTTCAAATCCTCCACGCCCGAAGCAATATCAGAGTTTCCGTCGGTGTGGCTGGACCGGCCATAGCCTTCGTGGTCCATGGTCCACACGTCAAAGCCGTAGGATGCAAAGACATCCATCGTAGAGTAGTCCTTCTGTCCCGGCACCGTCAGGTCAAAACTGGTTCGCGCTGACATCGATGAACCGTGCACGAGGAACAATAGCGGTTTCGACTCCTGCTTGGCTTCGGAGAATTCTGAATGGCGCTTTCGGAACATATACAGCTCCACATTGCCCTTCCTGGCCGTGTATTCGCTGCTAAGGATTTTAGTCATAATTTGACCTCCATCTTAAAAAATTAGCGTTCAGCATTCAGCCTCGGGCCCCTTCTGATTCCTGATTGCTAACGGCTAATTGTTGAGAGCTAATAGCCAAGAGTATTAGATAAGCACCTCATTGTGTCAACCTACAAGCCCTCTATACTCATCCAGCTTCTTGACACCCAAAAGTTAAAATGGGCAAGATGAAAAGGATAAGCCAGTTGCGTCAACAGCAGGAGCAAGAACCATGCTTCAACACGCTGTTCAAATCAAGGTAGCTCAGAACCTGTCTTTGACGGCGGCAAAAAAAATTTCCAGCCCGCGCTCAATTAAGGAAATGTCTTATTAGATGCAAAGAGTTTCACCGCTCGAAGTGCCGGCATGACCTTCGCTAGAGATCTTTCGTGTCCACAGTGTCAGCAGACCTTCCCTTTGGGAAAGGTAATGAACCTTTGCCCTTGCGGCTCACCTCTTTTAGTCCGTTACGACATGGAGAAAATGAGAAAAGCCGTTAGCAAGTCTTCACTGACAGGCCGCCCGCCGACCCTGTGGCGCTACAGAGAATGGCTTCCTCTGCAAGACCCAAGGAACTGTATCTCTCTAGCCGAAGGCTTTTCGCCGCTCATTGAAACCCATCGGTTAGCCGAGGACTTGAGGCTGACGAGGTTGTTTATCAAAGACGAGGCCCGTAACCCCACGGGATCCTTCAAAGACAGGGGTCTTTCGGTGGCTCTCTCGATGGCCCATGAGATGAAAATTAGAAAGGTCGCTATCCCCTCGGCCGGTAACGCTGCCGCTTCCCTTGCGGCCTATGCCGCGAGGGCTGGGATGGAAGCCCATGTCTTCATGCCCAGGGACGCTCCACGCGCCAATCAGATCGAAGTAAGCAGATGCGGCGCCAAGTTGACTCTGGTCGATGGACTCATCACTGATTGTGCCAATGTAGTTGCCGAAGGGAAGGATCAAGAAGGGTGGTTTGATCTATCCACGCTAAAGGAACCCTACCGACTAGAGGGGAAAAAGACCATGGGTCTCGAGATCGCCGAGCAGCTCGATTGGATTCTCCCGGATGTTATCCTATATCCCACGGGGGGTGGGACCGGTCTCATTGGAATGTGGAAGGCATTCGATGAGTTACAAGAGATGGGTTGGATCGGTCCGAAAAGACCTCGCATGGTTTCTGTTCAGGCAGAGGGCTGCGCACCTATTGTGCGTGCTTTGACCCAAGGCAAGGCGCGGGCAGAAACTTGGCCCAATGCTCAAACTCTCGCCTCAGGGCTCCGAGTGCCAAAATCGGTGGGGGATTTTCTTATCCTTAATGCCATTCGCCTGAGCCGGGGGACAGCAGTGTCCGTGAGTGACGAAGAGATGATCGCAGAAATCAACCGGGTTTCCCGTCTTGAGGGGCTATGGTTGTGTCCCGAGAGCGGCGCTTCCGTGGCTGCTCTTCGTCGTTTAGTTGAAGAGGGATGGATCAAAACCGATGAAACGGTCCTTCTTTTCAACACCGCTTCAGGTCTGAAATATATGGATCTTTTGCCCTTTCCCGTAGTCAACTCTTAGTTGGAGGTAGCCTGCTGAGCAGCAGACAATTTAAACATCAAACAGGTAGAAAAACTCCCACGGCCGTCTCCAGCTTGACATCCAAAAGTCAAAATGGGAAGGATAACAAAACCGCAACAAGAGATTCGAAGGAGGATCCATGGATAAGATAAAATTTCC
>JAPUHZ010000489.1 GCA_027297485.1 Deltaproteobacteria bacterium | reverse complement strand
GCTGCCTGGATACGGCATTCCGAACGCTAAATCCGGAATTCCGAATACAGAATGCAGAATTCAGTTGCTAATACAAATGTATTTAAATTTGTTACATTGAGGCTATTCCGAGGGGAAGGAGACTGAAGGACGAGGGAACCGAATGTGAGGCTTGGTGCAGGCCCAAACGGTAGGAATAATCACGTGAAGGGGTAGGGGTGGCGGCCCTCGAGGCACTGGCCCATTTCCCTCGGCCTGAAGGCTCCTTCCACCGAGGAAATGTAAACTCACTTACTGCGTTTGTATTAGCGACTACACCGACAAGGTAGTTTTCCAGAAGTTGACAGGATGGTGCTCACAACTCCAAGTACCATAGTCGCCTCTGCCTTTTGTTTTTTTGGCTCCTCAACAGGAATGAAGTTGCATTCAACCGACAGACATAGACTTGACCTTTCCCTTTTCCCGCCCTCCATCCTCAAGCCTGACAGGGCTGGCAGGAGGCTGAACTGATAAAAAACCTAATTTGGACAAGTGTGTTGCGAGATCTAAAATTGTTAGCGTACTCCGTGGTCGAAATAATTTGAAAGGTTTCATGAGACGGTTCGACGCTATTATTATCGGCGCCGGCCACAACGGTTTGGTTACCGCAGGGTACCTCTCGCGCAGGGGTCTTAAGGTTTTGGTCCTGGAGCGGCGGCCGGTCGTCGGGGGCGTGTGCGTAACTGAGGAGCCGTTTCCCGGATATCGGGTCTCCACGGCCTCGTACCTGTGTAGTTTGCTTGATCCCAAAGTTATCGACGATTTGGAACTGAATAGATTCGGCTATGCCATTTTTCCCAAAGACCCGGCGTCCTTTACGCCGCTGCCCGACGACCGTTACCTCCTTTTCTGGCAGGATAAGAAAAAGACGTTCGGGGAAATCGCAAAGTTTTCGCGACGCGATGCGGAGCAATATACGATTTATGAAGAGCTGATCAACCGTCTGGCGGTCTTCGCCGAATCTCAATTTAGAAGGACACCGGGCAATATTTTTCCTACGACGCTTGGCGATTGGAAGAGTATCGTTCGGCTTGGCGGGGAACTTCTCACCCTCGGGTTGGGAGATTTAACAAGGCTCGTAAAGGTCCTTCGATCGAGCGTTAAGAGTTTTTTGGACGATCATTTTGAATCAGCGGCTGTTAAAGCGACGCTAGCGACGGACGGGGTTATCGGTTTTAATGGCGGGCCTTCGACACCGGGTTCGGCATATGTGCTGCTGCACCACTGCATGGGTGAGGTGGGAGGGAAACGAGGGCTCTGGGGCTTTGTCAAAGGCGGTATGGGCGGCATCACGCAGGCACTCAGGAAGTCTGCAGAAGCGAAGGGTGCTGTTATTCAGACAAATGCGGCCGTGGCAAAGATCAGGGTCAGTTCCGAGAGAGCCATCGGAGTGGTCCTTGATGACGGCGAGGAGATCGATGCCCAGGTTGTTGTGTCCAACGCCGATCCCAAGCGGACCTTCTTGCAACTCATCGAAGAAGAGGACTTGCCGCTTTCGTTTCGCGCGAAAGTCGACGGCATCAAGATGGAAGGAAATTCTCTGAAGGTCAACCTGATCTTAGGCGAGCTCCCTAATTTCACGGCTTGTCCCGGGATCGCCGTGGGGCCTCAGCACAAAGGGACCATTCACATCTCCCCAAGCTTGAACTACATGGAGGAGGCGTGGAGAGATGCCGAGCAAGGGATTCCTTCGAAAAACCCGACGCTTGAGTGCTGTATCCCGACGACCTATGACGATTCGCTGGCTCCATCCGGAAAACATATAATGTCGATCTTCGTCCAGTACGCCCCTTACCGACTGAAGGAGGGGACCTGGGATGAAATTCGGGACGACTATGCGGATCGAGTCATCGACACACTCGCGGACTATGCCCCGAATATCAGAGACGCGATCATCGACCGGCAGGTCTTAACACCGCTTGATCTCGAGAGAGAATTCGGACTCACCCACGGCAACATCTTTCACGGCGATATGATCTTGAGCCAGCTTTTCTCGCTACGCCCGCTGCGCGGTTGGGCACAGTACCGAACCCCCATCAAGAACTTGTATCTATGCGGGTCCGGGACCCATCCAGGTGGCGGCGTGACAGGCTTGCCGGGCTACAACGCGGCAAGGGAGATACTAAGTGACAGGTGTTGGGTAGAGTAGAGGAGTAGGGAGGATGGAAAATGTAGGATTGCAAAAGTTGTCTCCCAAAAGGATGCTTCAAAGGCCTTCCCGAGTCCTTAAAACACAACCCACGACCAGAAACACGAATGAGTAATACCCGGGACATTTTATAGGGCATCGGCATAGGTCAAACCAGCCTTCGGCGCCTTTTTTGTTTTGTCGGGGATAAGCGAGCCCGTCGTTTGAGATCACGGAAATATTCCTGCAAAAACGAGCGTCAAATGCCAGGCCTGCCCCCAGGCTGCATGACGGATTTCTATGATTGTGGCAAGATAGCATCGTGGCGAGTAAAATAGATGTGTCCTATGTAGATGCTAAAGGTCGGGTGCGTTGGCGTCGCAACGATGAAGTAGCGGACCAGATCAAGCGGTTGGGTGACTTTCTTATCATCGGCGGCTATGAGGAATCGCACGCCAGACGTTATGGTAAACTGGCTCATACCATCTCACGCTATCCCAATTCAGTTGTGCGATTGCACAAGGAAGGTCGCTTGGGTGATATCCCGGGTGTTGGCGGTACGATTGCAGAGACGATCGGGGAGTTCCTCAGGACCGGGACCTGCTCGAAAATGGATCAGTGGGCTGAACGTATTCCGAGAACCGTCCTAGAGTTAACGGCTATTCCCGGCCTTGGTGCGAAGACCATACGGACCCTCTACACCGAACACGGCATCAAGAGCCTGAGCGCCCTGCGGAAGGCCTTAGATAAAGGCAAGCTTGACGGCGCTAGGGGAATAGGCAACAAGACGGTCGAAAGGATGCAGCGCTTCATTGCGGAGCAAGAGCCAGGATCGAAGCGATCGTGACCCCAAGCCCAATCACGCTGATGACTGCCAGACCTGACATCTAAATTTAGGAATGACGAAATGGGCTTCTATCGTGATCAGATTCTTCCCAGAGCTGTCAACTGGGTGTTGGGCAATGCCGAATGTCTAAAATTGCGCCAACAAATTACCCGGGGGCTCAGTGGCCAAGTGTTGGAAGTGGGCTTTGGATCAGGGCTCAATTTGCCTTACTACCCTGCTGAGGTTTTAAAAATCTACGCCGTGGATCCCTCCACGGTAGGCCGCAAGCTCGCCGCGGAGCGGCTCAAGGCATGCCCTATCCCGGTAGAGTTTTCCGGCTTGGACGGCGAGGATCTAGCGCTGGACTCGAACTCGATGGATGCGGTGCTCAGTACCTGGACGCTCTGCACCATTCCAGATGGTGTAAGGGCACTTAAGGAGATGCGACGAGTGCTGAAGCCTGGAGGTAAACTTCACTTTCTAGAGCATGGGCTATCGCCCGAAACGAAGGTGGCTAAGTGGCAGGACCGGTTGAACCCGGTGCAGAAGCTCGTGAGTGGGGGTTGCCAGCTCAACCTCAAGATCGACGATCTATTGCGAGAGGCCGGTTTCGAAATCGAAGCAATCGACAACTTTTATATGAAGGGACCGAAGATAGGCTCATACATGTACCAAGGCGTGGGGAGGAGTCCCGCTTAGCGAGCGGTCACCCACGAAAAAGGGGTCGAAAAGGGTCGAGGCTGCTCTCGGCTTTTTATGAGATTTCCGGGGTCGAATTCCGAAGTATGACATTGAGTCGGTGGATGATATCTTGACAGTTTTAGAGGAGAAAATGTTTTCAAAAGTAAAGATGCGACCGTATGCCGTGGGAGCGGTGCAACTTACGGGTTAAAGTCCGGTCCGGGGAATGACCTGCCCTTTACTTTACCCTACCCTTTAATGGAACAATTGCCTCTCTCATTGACTTTTGGCGTACCCCTTGCCGTGTCAAAGAGAAACGAAAGCCAAAGTAAAGAAAGGTGCTAAGGTCCCAATATATAAGACTTTGTAGGGATAAAACTGGTAGGTATAGAATCTATTTTACCCAGATATTTCCTCGGAGAGGGCGAATATGAAAACGAGGGATGACGCTTCCAAAGTTCCTAACAACATACAGGCTTATGAGAAGGAAGTTGCGAGGCAGGCAAAGCTTATAGGGGTTCTTTTAAAACGGGAAAGCTTGATTGTGTCGGAAACCTTCGACAACGAAAACGAGATGTCATTAGCCATAAGGATTCAAAGGATTATTCTCTCTCATTCCGATAATGGCTCGCGAGAGCTAGACCCCCGCTAGACCACTGCTGGACTAATACAAGCGCAGTAAGTAAGTTTACATTTCCTCGGTGGAAGGAGCCTTCAGGCCGAGGGAAATGGGCCAGTGCCTTGAAGGCCGCCACCCTTACCCCTTCACGTGATTATTCCTACCGTTTGGGCCTGCACCAAGCCTCACGTTCGGTTCCCTCGTC
>JAPUHZ010000488.1 GCA_027297485.1 Deltaproteobacteria bacterium | reverse complement strand
CTATTTCTTTAACTCCACCCTGAACAGGTTCCGACATATTTGAGAAGTAATAGATAGAAAGGAAGGGTTCCAAGAGGAATCCCTTGATGAGAGTATTTGGACTGAATCGGAAGCTCAACTAGGTAGCGAGACGTGAATGGGTAGACCAGAAACTACAAAACCCCTGCGAATTCCTAAAGCAATAGGGCATCGTATCGTAAAATTATTCTTCCCTCTCTCGCTTGTAATGGATCAGTACAGAGCCTTGACGTTTTATGGCTTGTTGATTTAAGCTCGTTCTTGACGGCAGAAAACTCAAACACCGTCCGGAAGGTTCTATCTTTTAACATGCTTGAGGGGCCAATCGTTGACTCCGCTTCGCTCAGCTCGAAATTCTTGGACGGACGGGGCGGAGGTTTCCACGTGAGGCAAACAGGTCTTCGAGGAGATAAAATGACCAAACAGATCGTAGGCAATCCCACGCCTCGTGTTGAGGGTGAAGAGAAAGTTACCGGCAAATCAGTTTATGCATCGGATGTAACTCTGCCGGAAATGCTCTGGGGCAAGGTTCTAAGGAGCCCGATTCCGTACGGGCGCATTAAGCGGATTGATGTGAGTCAAGCCCTGCAGCTCCCCGGCGTCAAAGCCGTCGTCACAGGGAAAGATGTGGCGGGACTCAGGATCGGGAGACGGATTTACGACATGCCCATCCTGGCCGAGGATGTTGTGAGGTTTATAGGCGAGAAGGTGGCGGCGGTTGCGGCGGAGGACGAGTTTGTTGCCGAGCAGGCGCTTTATCTGATCGATGTCGAATATGAGGAATTGGAGCCGGTGCTTGATCCCGTAAAGGCTATGGAACCCTCTCAGCCGCTGCTTCATCCGGAGGTCATGAATTATAAGGGTCTACCCGGGAAACTAGAGGCGCCGAGCAACACCTTTATCCAGATGTCTTGGAAGAAAGGGAACATAGAGGCGGGTTTTCAACAAGCAGATCTAATAGTGGAGAATACCTTTTATACTAAGCAGGTCCATCAGGCTTACATAGAGCCGCATTCTTGCGTCGTTAAGGCAGACCGGTCTGGAGCGGCGGAGATCTGGGCATGCAGCAAAGTTCCGTTCGCCATACGAGAACAAGTAGCTACGGCAGTTCAAGTTCCTCCTGAAAAGCTCGTCGTGCACCCTTGCTATATCGGGGGAGACTTTGGCGGCAAGGGCGACTTCATGGATATCCCTGTATGCTACTTCCTCTCCAAAAAGAGTGGTCGGCCGGTGAAGATGGTTATGGACTACGACGAGGAGTTCATAGCCGGTAATCCAAGGCACTCCGCAGTTATTAAAGTGAGGACAGGAGTAAAAAAGGACGGACGTATTGTGGCCCATCACATGGAATTCATTTTTGATAGTGGCGCATACGGGGCCTTTAAGCCGGTCGGGTTCCTCCATGGCCCGCAGGGATCTGCCGGGCCATACAGAATCTCCCACACGCTCATAGAAGAAAAGATAGTTTATACCAACAAGGTGCCGTGCGGCCATATGCGGTCACCTGGCGACCCGCAAGGCTTTTTTGCTAATGAAAGCCAGCTTGATTTAGTGGCCAGAGAGCTGGATATGGACCGGGTTGAGTTCAGGAAAAAGAACCTCATGCATGACGGTGACGAGTTGCCTACCGGTGAAGTGATCAGCCATATCAAGGCCGAGGAAACCCTTGAGAAGGCATTGCAGGAGTCGGGTTACTATAAGCCAAAGCCGAAAAACGTAGGCCGTGGGGTGGCCCTGGTCCAGTGGCTTCCCAATGGCGGTCAGGGGTCCGTTGCCCTCAGGATCGACGAGAAGGGCACGATTACCCTCTCCTCGGCCATGCTGGACCAGGGGGCCGGCACTTATACTCTGTTGTGTGAAATCGTAGGGGAAGAGCTTCAGGTCCCAATGGAGAGCTTCCGGGTTGAGATCCTGAACACCAAAATGGCGGCAAAAGATACGGGAGTTGGAGCTAGTAGGGCCACAAGGGTTTATGGCAATGCGGCTTATGACGCGGCGACCAAGGCCAAGGAAGAGATCAAGAAAGCTGCCGCTGAATACATGGGTGCCAGTCCGGAAGAACTCGTTCTCTCCAAAGGTGGAGTGCTCCACAGACGCGCGGAGCGGCGCATGACCTATGGAGAGATAGTAAAGGCTAAAGGATCACCGATCAGCGTACAGGGTAACTACAGCGACACATCCAAGGTCCCAGAGGCCTCCATGTGTGCTCAGGTTGCGGAAGTTCAGGTAGACCCGGAAACAGGAGAGGTCAAGCTGAGAAAGTTTACTTCAGCCCACAGCACGGGTGTCGTGATCAATCCGCTCATGCACCAGGGTCAGATTGACGGAGGGGTAGTGATGGGAGTCGGCTACGCCCTGATGGAGCATCTCATGATCGATGAGGGCAGAATTATAACTGCGAACTTTGGCGACTACAAGATACCCACAATCCGGGATATACCTATCCTAAAGACCGCCGTGCTGGAAACCCCCAAAGGCCCCGGGCCGTACAGCAGTATGAGCATAGGCGAAACTCCCAACATCCCGGTGGCGGCGGCTATCGCTAATGCGCTGCAAGATGCTGTCGGGGTGAGGATCAAGTCTTTGCCTATAACCGCCGAGAAGGTTTTTGATGCCTTAGAGAGAGGGGGGTTAGGGTATGAACAAGATTGATCTGGCAAAATTCAGGGAGGTCCATAAGGAGCAACGAGAGCGGGCCAAAACAGGGGCTGAGGGACATACCATTCGGCAGCGCGCGGTGATCCGTCTCATCGAGGATCAGCTCAAAGAAGCGAGGGTAGGGGATTATACAATCCTGTGCGATGAGGCCAAGTCAAGAAAGGGGGGAGGCAAGGCACCATCACCGCTCCAGTACTTTGTCGCTGCGGTGGGATTCTGAATGTTCAGTCAACTGACGCGGTATGCGTCAGAATTGAACGTTCAGATCGAGGATGCGGAAATGGATATCCGCATGAGCTATGACACCCGGGGAAAGCTGGGTTTGGCCGATGTCTCTCCTGCATGTCAAGGAGTAACCTACGTTCTTAATATCAAGAGCCCGGCGCCATCTGAGAAGGTGAGGCAGATGGTTGATAGGATCGAGAAGGGATGCCACACCGTAAACACAATCAGAAATCCAATCCCGATCACAGGTAAGCTTGTCCATAATGGCCAGGACTTTGAAGTGAAGGTTTGATGCCAGACAGGAGGACAATAGAAAATGTCCAACTTGGCGATCGGTGAAAGCTTTCCTGACGCGAGGCTACAAGACATCGACGGTGGACCGTAGAATTCCCCGCGCTTTTTGCCAAGGCGCCCGCAACCGTCGTTTGCTTCTACCGAGGTCGCTGGTGACCCTGGTGTAGGGCCCAGGTGACGGCCTTACCCTAGCACCTCCTTTTTTCATACTTTTTATTATGTCCCTATTGAGCTAGTTATAGGGTCCTTGCTGTACGCGTAACCCATAAGAAATAGATTAAATGAGAAAGGGTATGTTGGATCTTGAAAAGCTCATAAATATGGGGTTATTCAGTCAAGTAATCCCGATTTGGCAGGCTTTTCTCTATATGCTCTGTCTGCTTCCGTTTTTGCTTCTGCAACGAACCAAGGTCTGCCTTCTCGTCACTTTTTTCTTCACTTATCACTTGAGATTAATAGCCCAATCGTGTTAATATATTAAAGCTTATGGCTCCATGCTCCCATTCCTTCTGTATGCGCTATACGGCATTCTCGTTGCTGTCCTTGTTGTGGGGACGTTTTTCCCTGAAGAGCCCGGTGGCATCCAGATAAGGTTTTCGAGATATTCAGAAAAACAACAAGAGCCAAGACCCATAAATTAGCGTTAGCCAACGCTCAATCGCCCCGTCGGATTTAATATGCAGAAGGTGAGAGGAGGGCTTACATTAGCCGAAGTCCATGCGTGCGCTGCATTGGGATGGCCGAAGTTTAACCCTGAATCCATCCTACCCCATACCTAAAGGGGCTGACCGGACAGCTCTAGTTCGTGTTCGGCTAGCTGGCATTTGCTCCACTGACCTGCGGATTTTTAAAGGTTACATGGGCTTTCAGGGAGTGCCCGGCCATGAGTTTGTCGGTGAGGTCACCGAGGGGTCGGCTGAGCTTGTCGGCAAGCGCGTTGTGAGTGAGATCAATTTCGGCTGCGGCCACTGCGGGTATTGTGGTCGTGGACTCGGCAGCCATTGTCCAGATCGAAAAGTTATGGGTATTCTCGGTGCTGATGGTAGCTTTGCCGAGTTCTTATCTATTCCGGATTCCAACCTTCACATCGTGCCCGAAAGCGTTTCGGACGAAGAGGCAGTTTTCACTGAACCCCTCGCGGCGGCATTTGAGATCCTCGAGCAAACCCAGATCGACCCAGAGGATGATGTTCTAGTCCTGAGGGATGGCAAGCTGAGAATGTTATGCGCTTAGGTGCTCAAGCTTACCGGCGCCCGCGTGACCGTACTGGGGAAACATGCGAACAAACTCAGTCTGATCAAAAGAACCGGAGTCAGAACGCTGCTTCTCGACGACTGGAAACCACGCCTGTTCGATGTCGTTGTCGAAGCTACGGGTTCCGACTCCGGCTTCCAACTCGCTCTTAACGCCACCCGCCCTCGTGGGGTGTTGGTGTTAAAAAGCACGATCGCTGGAGACCATCAAGTTTCCCTCGCACCCTTAGTGATTAACGAAATCACCGTCATCGGGTCCCGCTGTGGTCCATTTCTGGATGCGCTACAGGCTTT
>JAPUHZ010000487.1 GCA_027297485.1 Deltaproteobacteria bacterium | reverse complement strand
ATGACCAGGGCAAACAGGTTGGCTTCAACCAAATTGGTGAAATCGCCGTGAAGAGTTGCTATCTACCCCCGGGATATTGGCGGAACCCGGATATCACTCAGTCTAAATTCTTGGCGGACCCAGAAGGAGGAGACAAACGTATCTACCTCACCGGTGATTTAGGGAGAATGGCAGAGGATGGCTGCCTTGAACATCTTGGACGCAAGGACTTTCAGGTGAAAGTCAGGGGTTACAGAATCGAAACAGGCGAGGCCGAGATGAGGCTGCTTGATCATCCTGCTATCAAGGAAGTGGCTGTGGTAACCCAGGATGATCAGTACGGTGATAAGCTACTAGCGGCCTATATTGTCCCGAGCAGTAAGCCTGGGCCCAGCATCGGCGAGTTGCTGAGCTTCTTGCAGGAGGAGCTCCCCGACTACATGATCCCATCGGCTTTTGTGATGCTTGACACTCTGCCGCTGGCACCCAACGGCAAGGTGGATCGGCAGGCTCTTCCGGCACCTGACCGAGCACGACCTGAACTGGATACTCCGTTCGTCGTCCCCAGAACCCCTGTGGAGGAGGCACTGGTACAAATCTGGGCTGAGGTCCTGTGTCTTGATCAAGTGGGTATCCATGACAATTTCTTCGAGCTCGGCGGCCATTCCTTGCTAGCCACTCGGGTTATTTCACGGGTTATCAACACAATCAAAGTAGAAGTATCCATAAAGTCCCTCTTCGAGTCGCCCACCGTAGCAGACATGGCAGTGGTCATTACGGAGAACATGGCGAAGAAGGCCGGGGGCGAAGAGCTAGCCCGCATGTTGGCTGAGTTGGAATCCATTTCGGATGAGGAGGCACGGCAGCGGCTTGCAGATGAAGAGGCTAAAGAAGACTCAGAGAAGTAAGTAGTCTTTCTCTTTGCCGCGGCTAGAGCCTTTATCTTCGGTTATAGGATGCTTGCGATACTGATCCCGCAATAATCTACGTAGGACGCAATTCATTAGCTCTTTAATTGCGTCCTGGCGGTCTGAGACAGAGCAAACCCAAGCCCAGAGCGGCCTCAAGCCCATCTAGAAGTGACATTTAATGAGTTGCGCCTGAGTAGTCCTAAAAGAGGCCTCTCACGTGCTTAGATGAGTCCAGGATGGCACGCCACAAGGCGTCAACTCTTCATTGTGACGCGATCTACTCCCGGCGAATGGTTTACCTTCAGCAAACAGGTTAACACTCCGATTTGAATGACCGGGCCTCGTGTAGGGGTGAAAAATCTGCTTTCACCTCCTGCTGAGGGTAATGTGAGGGAAGAAAGGAAAGCCGAAGACACCCCCCGGGGTAAAAACGTTCCGGTTTTGTGCCAACTTCAGGTGTCAATCCTTAGCACTCGGTGACACACTCCCTCTTTGAAACGCTTCATTTCATTAAGGCTTGGCGCTCCTTATCACTCGTTATTATCCGACTCGTCTCCTTGGTAAGGAGGACCACATAGAAAATCTCGCGCTTCTCTTTTTCCAACCGTTCACGAAAATGGCGAAAGACATCCTCAGACGAACGCAAAGAGTGTCCCACCTCCCACTTTTCCTGTAGCATCCGCCGGCCTATTTCCAAACCGGCCTTGAGCTGTGCCGTTTTGGCCGGCCCGATCCCCTTGACCGCTCTTAACTCTCTGATAGGAGCCCTATCGATTCCCTTCAAACCACCAAACCGTCTGAGAAGGAGACGGGCGTGATCCAGGGCGCTTTCCCCTGTGCTGGCGTTTCCCGTCCTTAAGATGATCGCCAGGAGCTCGGCATCGGTAAGTGCCTCTGTTCCCTTGTCGAGGAGTTTTTCTCTGGGTCGGTCTTCCTCCGGCCAATCCTTAATAGTCTGGTATCTTGCCATAAGAAACCTCCGCCAATGCGATGGTTTTATAGCACAGCCCTACCAGTCACACCAACATGTTAATAGGCACGCTGCCGGCAGTTAGCAACTAGCGGTGAAATGGTGAGATGGGGAAGGCGGGAGTGAATGGATATTCTGGTTCCTTACCTGATGCCTGATCGCTGATGGCTAACTTCACTCCTTGCGGATAAAGGTCCCGCTCTTGCCGCCGCTCTTTTTTACTAAACGGACGTCGCTGATCGACATCTCCCGGTCCACCGCCTTGCACATGTCGTAAATCGTCAGGCCTGAGACCGAAACCGCCGTCATCGCCTCCATCTCCACTCCTGTCTTTCCGGTCACCTTCACTACCGCTTCAATTTCCACTCGTGCCGGATTCTGCTGCGGGGTGAGAGAGATTTCCACTGAGGTGATGTTAAGGGGATGGCACATGGGGATCAGATCGGGGGTTTTTTTAGCAGCCATGATTCCACCTACCCTGGCAACAGAGAAGACATCTCCCTTTTCCACCCGTTTCTCCATAATCATGGTGAGGGTTTCAGGACGCATGAATACGGTTCCCCGGGCCAGCGCGACTCGAGTGGTTACATCCTTTTCCGTTACATCGACCATCCGGGCACGACCCTGTAAATCCAGGTGGGTGAGTTTAGCCATCTTTTTGCTTCCTTCCGCGTATTATTTTTTTATGCTACATAAAAACCATGGAGAAAAAAAGTCACTATCGTGTGATCATTTTGGGATCTGGGGCAGCTGGCCTGACCGCAGCGATCTACGCTGCTCGAGCAAACCTGGAGCCAATGGTCGTCGAGGGCTCCCAACCAGGCGGACAATTAACGATTACAACGGACGTAGAAAACTATCCCGGCTTTCCCAAGGGGATACTCGGCCCGGAACTTATGGACGAGTTTAAAAAGCAGGCGGAGCGCTTTGACACAAAAATCATCTTTAGTGACGTCTCAGCAGTCAATCTTAAGGGAAGACCCTTCCAAGTTGTAGTGGGAAAAGAGTCCTATACCTGCGACGCTCTGATTATAGCGACCGGGGCGTCGGCCAAGCTTTTGGGCTTAGAATCGGAAAAGAGATTGATGGGTTATGGGGTATCGGCTTGCGCTACCTGCGACGGCTTCTTTTTCAAGGAAAAAGAGGTTGGAGTCGTAGGAGGAGGGGACACGGCTATGGAGGAGGCCCTCTTCCTAACCAAGTACGCCACTAAGGTAACCGTTATCCACCGCAGGGATAAACTCCGCGCTTCGAAAATCATGCAGGAGCGCTCTATGAAAAACCCAAAAATCGCTTTTATCTGGGATAGCACGGTGGAAGAGGTCTACGGCGATCTCAAAGACGGTGGGGTCAAGGGGGTGAGACTTAAGAATCTGAAGACTGACGAGATCCAAGACTTCAAGTGTGACGGGCTCTTTATCGCCATCGGGCATGAACCCAACACTAAACTGTTTGCGGGACAATTAGAACTGGACGAGCGCGGATATGTCCTCACGCATGACGGAACGGCCACCAATATCCCCGGTGTTTTTGCCTGTGGGGATGTCCAGGATCATGTCTATCGTCAGGCAGTGACTGCCGCCGGCACCGGCTGCATGGCCGCC
>JAPUHZ010000486.1 GCA_027297485.1 Deltaproteobacteria bacterium | reverse complement strand
TCCCCGAGATCATCGACCTTGCGGTCAAGGGGACCAGTATTTCCCATGTGCAAGTAGGTAAACTAGGCGGTGTAATGGAAGGAGTTAAGGACACCTTTCGCCATTGGTGGCTGGTCATACGGTGCAGTGCATTGGGGACCTACATCGGTATCATCCCTGGAATGGGCGGCGCCGTTTCTCAGTGGGTGGCTTACGCCCATGCAGTGCAGAGTTCCCCGGATAAGGAGCGTTTTGGTAAAGGCGCAGTGGAAGGGGTTTTAGGGCCGGGAGCGGCTAACAATTCCACGTTGGGAGGCGCCCTGGTCCCCACGATAGCGTTTGGTGTACCTGGAAGCGTAACCATGGCGATCCTTCTCGGCGCCTTCATCGTCCAGGGACTCGTCCCTGGTCCCCCGATGTTAATTCCTGAGAGTCAAGGTGGTCACCTGAGCCTGACCTTCTCTTTTGTCTGGATTATCGTTATCTCCAATATCATCACGGTAAGTGTCTGTTTTCTCTTTTTGAAGCAGCTTGTGAGGATCACGGAGGTGAGAGGTAGGCTGGTCATTCCTTTTCTCCTTCTATTGGTTTTCCTTGGAGGGTTTGCCACAAAAAATGCCTTTGAGGATCTTATCGTCGTACTGATCGCTGGGGCACTGGGGTGGGTGATGATGCAGTTGGACTGGTCACGTCCCCCACTATTGCTCGGCCTCGTTCTGGGGCCATTGGCGGAGAACAATCTCTTTCTAGCTACCGACAACTACGGTGCCGCCTGGCTTTGGACCCCCAAAGTCCTAGTTATTTTCTTGGTGATTTTGGCCGGTTTATTCTATCCCTTGATTCAGAAGCGACGTCAGAGAAAACAAGTGAAAGAAACAGAGCAGCCACCCAAGGCCACTCACGTCTCACACTGGGACCCGCTTTTCAGTCTCCTGGTAGTAGCCCTCTTTGCTTGGGCCCTGTGGGAAGGCAGGGAATGGGGGATACGGGCCCGCCTGTTTCCCTGGGCAATCGGACTCACGGGGCTGTTGGTTGCCCTTGTGCAATTGGATCTGGACTTTAGCGCTGTATTGAAAAAAGGAGTTGCAGTTCCTCCGAGGGAGGACGCCGGCGAGTCCGCCTTGTTGATTCGTAATACGGCGAGCATCTCCAGTTGGATCCTCGGCTTTTTTGTAGCTATCTGGTTACTTGGTTTCTCGATTGCCGTCCCACTAAATACCTTCCTCTACCTCAAGGTTGGTGGAGGAGAGAAGTGGCCGATTACCATTGCTTTGACTGTGCTGGCATGGACCTCTTTCTACGGCCTTTTCGGCTACGCCCTCCATGTTCCCTTTCCTGAAGGGCAGCTCTTTCTCTGGTTAAAATAACCTGGCTTTCACTACCGTCGCTGGGCAGACAGGTCTTTTTAACGATCCTTTATAGCCCGCCATACTTTTTCAGGGGTGAGGGGAAGATCATAAATCCTCACGCCAACAGCGTTGTAAACCGCATTGCCAATAGCTGAGGCGACAGGCAGAAGGCCGCCTTCACCCATCCCTTTGGATCCGTAAGGGCCCGGGCCATTACGGTTTTCTATCAGAATAGTCTCAAAACTTTTAGGCAGGTCATGAAAATTCGGCACCCGATAGTCAATCAGATTGGGATTCACGAGCTGGCCGTCCTTATAAACCATCTCCTCAAGAAGGGTATGGCCAATCGCAAACATGACAGAACCTTCGTCCTGCCCGGTGCACTGGAGCGGGTGGATGGCTCGGCCCACGTCCGCAATCGATAAATATTTTAGAACTGTGATCTTCCCAGTATCGGGATCCACCTCGACTTCCACTCCTCCCCAGCTGATTTCCCAGAAGGTCGTCGGGGAACCCAAAACAGCTTTTTTGCTCTTTTTGTCTTGGTAGGAACCCCTTCCGATCATCTCGCCCGCACTAGCCCCAAAGCATTTGGTCATAAGATCCTCAAAGGAGATGGCCTGACCTTTTTGGTTGTAGATTTTTCCGTCCCTCAGGGTCAGCCGATCCGCCTCGCTTTTCAGCGCCTTAGCCGCCTTCTGAAAAAGTTGTCTCTTCAAATCCTGGGCTGCTCTCTGGGTGCTGAGTCCCATCACGACCGTGGAGCTGCTGGCGTTCGTGGCCGCATCATAAGGCGTCACGTCGGTGTCTAGCTGTGCCACGATGACCTGGTCTAACGATACCCCTAACTCCTCCGCTACGATTTGACTCAAGGCAGTCCGGGCCCCTTGTCCGATCTCCACGGTGCCGGTCAGTAAGACAATGCTGCCGTCGGAGTTCATTTTGACGGCGGCGGAAGCGACCTTATAAGTCCCCCCGCCATCCTTCATACAACAGCTTAGCCCTTTGCCTTTGTTTGGCATAGCCTTTTTTCGCTTCCAACCTATCCCCTGTGCGGCAAGGAGTAATCCCTCTTTGAGGTCGCAATCCACGGGCGTGTCTCCAGGCGTGTATTCCTCCCCTTTTTTCAGCAGGTTCTTGAGACGGAAATCCAAGGCGTCCATGCCCAATTTCTCGGCTATGATGTCCATCTGGGACTCGTAAGCCCACGTAACCTGGAGGGTGCCGAAACCCCGGAAGGCCCCGGCAGGGACGGTGTTGGTATAAACCGTGTAGGCATCGGTTCTAACATTAGGGATGCGGTAGGGACCGTGCGCTCGATAACCTGCTTTTTGAGTCACACGCGGCCCCGCATCCGCGTACGCCCCCGTATCCATGTAGATCTCACACTCTCTGGCAATCAGCCGTCCATTGCGGCTGACCCCGGTTTTGACGCGGAAGCGGGCCGGATGGCGTGTGACGGTTTGAAAGCTTTCCTCCACGGATAAGGCGAGCTTGACCGGTCGACGGATCTTCCAAGACAAGGCCACGGCAATCGGCTCCGTCTTGACCGATAGTTTTCCCCCATAACCCCCCCCGACATAGGGGACAATAACGCGCACCTTGTTGAGTGGAACATGGAAGATCCCCGCTAAATGCTCCCGCAGTGTAAAGGGATCTTGCGTGGATGCCCAAAGCGTAATCCTGTCTCCTTCGACGTGGGCGATGGTGATATGCGGCTCCATCGAGTAATGCTGCACTCGCGGGAAGGTGAAGGTATCCTCAAAGATGTGATGGGCCTTTTTGAACCCCTCGGCAATATCTCCTTTAGCAAAGCTGAAATGGTAACATATATTCGTTCCCGCGAACTTCTCCGGGGCCTGATAATGGTAGCCATGAAGCTCTCCCTGAGTGGGTGAGGCCCCATGGACCAATGGGGCATTAGGCATGAGGGCTTCTTCAATACTGGTAACCACCGGGAGTTCTTCGTAATCCGCCTCTATGAGGGTTAGCGCCTCCTCAGCGGTCACCTCATCTACCGCAACTACGGCCGCCACCGGATCACCTGCATATCTGACTTTATCGACCGCCAGGATACCTTGGTCCTTGTAGGCGGCGCCATAATAGAGGCTGAAATCGCTCAGATCCTGCCGGGTGAGAACCGTAATGACACCGGAGAGCCTCTCGGCTTTGTGGGTATCAATCTTGACCAATTTGGCATGAGGGAAAGGGCTCCTTAGAATTTTTCCATAGGTCATTCCGGTGATCTCAACGTCACCCGTATAGACAGCCTTTCCGGTAACTTTTTCCTCCCCATCCACACGCAGATGGGCGCCACCGACAATATTAAAAGCTTGTGATTTCCTCAACCTCAACCTCTATTATTATATTGTCGGTTCACCCACTCCACTGCCTGTTCTTTGGTGCTGATCTCTCCCTCCAATTGCGCCTCCTCGACCTCCTTCAAAATATTGTGGAATAGGGGTCCGGGAGAGAAGCCCATGGCAATCAGGTCTCTTCCCCTGAGCAGCGGTTCGGGATGGATCCCTTCTTGTTTTAGCTCAGCCATCTTTTGCTTGCAAAAATGGTAGTATTGCAGATCGCCGCTTGCGGCCAGGGCGTCGATACGGGTGAGTTCCAAAAGCTCCTCAATCCCCTCCTCGCCCAGAAAGCGCTTCAGCGTGCCGAGGCGCATCTTGGGTGCCTGCGTGTGACGCAGGTGATTCCTGACCAGATAGGACACTCTTTCCCAGACCGCCCGACTCCGCTTCAGCCGCTTCAGAATCGCCACCGCTATCTCTGCCCCCTTCTCGACATGGCCATAAAAGGTTATGCGGTCCCCCTCTTTTTTAATGCAGCCAGGTTTGGCAACGTCATGCAGGAGACAGCCGTAGGCCAGGGTCTCGGTTGGGTGTATGAGATGGGCCAACATGAGCAGCGTATGGCTAAAGACATCCCCCTCGGGATGAAAATCGGGACTTTGCTCGATACCCTTCATGGCCGCTATCTCGGGCAATAGGACTTTGAGAAGCTTAGTCGTATCCAGGAGTTCAAACCCTTTTCTGCCGCCCCCTTCGGTCAGGATGCGCGTGATCTCCTCACCGATTCTTTCCCAGGAGATCTGGGTGATTGTCGGGGCCTGTTGTTGGATAGCGCTAAGGGTATCCTCTTCTATCGTAAAGCCAAGGCTGGCAGCGAATCGAACGGCGCGCACCATCCGCAGACGGTCCTCTTGAAACCGCGAACCAGGATCTCCTATGGCACGGACCAAGCGACGGCTCAGGTCTGCCCTTCCGCCGACAAGATCAATGACCCGGTCCGCCATCGGGTCGTATACCATTCCATTGATTGTGAAGTCACGCCGAAAGATATCCTCTTTCATACTTGCAAAGCGAACGTGGCTGGGCCGGCGTCCGTCAAGGTAAGGCCCGTCATAGCGGAAGGTGGCGATCTCAAAGGATTCCCCTTCGATGATAACCAAGATGACGCCAAACTGTGCCCCAACGGCCATTGTCTGAGCAAACATCTTCTGTATCGCTTCCGGTCTCGCATCGGTGGCGATGTCGTAGTCTTGAGGAGACTTCTCTAAGAGATAATCCCGAACGCAGCCTCCCGCTAGATAGGCTTCGTAACCTTCATCACGCAGGCGCTTTATAATGGAAATTGCTTTTTCCCTTTGAGACACAGTGAAACCCACCAAGCCTATTCTATTGAAAAAAGGGAGAGAAAGGAAAGAGGAAAGACATAATCCGCCGTAAGCTTACAGCACCTTAAAAAACCCTGACCCTCGAGAAGGCGGCGGGTGCAAGGCAAAGTGAGGGGTCCGACCGCAACGTACAGGGCAGTACGTGAGGATGCGAGCCCGAAGCGACAACGCAGCAAGTACCCCTTCGACTGAGCTCAGGTCGATGCCTTATCGACGGATCAGGGGAAAGTTGCTCAGCTATTAGTGAATAGTTGCGCCGGGAACAGAAATAAATTCCTGTACTTTCCCCTGGAGTTCTTGGAAGGAAAACGGTTTAACGATGTAATCGTTGCATCCCGCTTCAAGACAGGACTTGAGATCGGACTCGCTAAAAAGAGCAGTCGCAGCTAGTATCGGGATATTCTGCGTCTCGGGATTGGCGCGGAGGATGCGGGTTGCCTCTCGCCCGTCCATTCCGGGCATCCTGATATCCATAAGGATCAAATGAGGTTTTTCCGTCATGGCCTTCTCCACGCCATCCTTACCATGCCTGGCCGGGATAGCCGAAAAACCCATCGCTTCCATCTGCCAAATAAGAAGCTCCCGCATATCCGGGTGGTCTTCCACAACAAGGACTTTCTTCATTTGGAAAGTTTTCCTTTCAACGCCTACACGGCCTTTTAGATTGCCACGCCACTATAAATTTACCAATTACTAAATGCCTTTGTTCCTGTCAAGCAATTTTTTTGGCTTATATGAGCTTCCATCTTAAGGTCTAACCTCTAGGATTAGACGACAAGGCGCCTCTTGATTCTTCTGGGGATTTTGACAAACCTTACTCTTACGTAGTCGAGAAGGACCTAATACAAACGTATTTAAATTTTTTACATTGAGGCTATTCCGAGGGGAAGGAGACTGAAGGACGAGGGAACCGAACGTGAGGCTTGGTGCAGGCCCAAACGGTAGGAATAATCACGTGCAGGGGTAGGGGTGGCGGCCCTCAAGGCACTGGCCCATTTCCCTCGGCCTGAAGGCTCCTTCCACTGAGGAATTGTAAACTTACTTACTGCGTTTGTATTAGTCTTTTTTTAACTTTGTCTTTTTCTCATTCGCCACTGCCACCACGATTACTTTCTCCGGTCGCAAATGTTCCTTTGCCACGCGAAGGACATCCTCCTGACTTATCCTCCGGATCAGCTTAGGATAACGCTCTGAATAATCTAACCCCAATCCGAAGAATTCCACCTGGGCAAGGAAGCCGGCAATCCTCCGGTTGGTATTCAAGCGCAGAGGGAAACTGCCTATGAGATAATCCTTGGCTGCCTTGAGCTCCCCTTTGCTGACTCCCTTTTCCCGAATTCCTCGGATCTCATCCATGGCGATGCGGATAGCCTCCCGGGCGGTCTCGTTCTTAGTCTGCATGGCAACCCGAAAGGTCCCGACATATTTCGAGGAGGAAAACGCACTATACACCGAGTAAGCAAGCCCGCGCTCGTTGCGAATGGAGTTCATCAATCGGCTGGAAAAACCTCCACCCCCCAGGATGTAATTCATAACCTGAATAGCATAATAATCCGGGTGGTCTCTGGGGACTCCCTCGTGACCGATAATGATATTGGCCTGGGTGAGATTTTTGTTGATGCGAATAAAGTTCTTCGGACCTGGTAACGACAGGGGAGGCGGTTCTTCGACGGAAGGGCCTCTCCCCCAGGATTGGAACACTTTACTAAGACTCTGCACCATCTCCTGATGGGAGACATCTCCGACCACAGCCAGGATCGCGCCGTTAGGCCGATAAAACCGCTCATAAAACTCGACCAGGCTGTCCCGCTCTATAGCCTTGATGGATTGCTCAGTTCCCTCCGTCGGCCGGCCATATGGACTTTTGGGAAAGAGGGCCTCTAAAAATTTTCTTTGGGCGATCCGTCCAGGATTTTCCCGCTTGGCCCGAATTGATGCGATCACGGACTGCTTTTGTCTCTCAATTTCCTCAGGAGGGAAAACAGATTCAGTCAGTATCTCCGCCAACAATTTGAGCCCGACATCGAGATCTTTTTTCAGCAGGGTGAGACTCACGGTGGCCAGTTCTTTGCCGCTACTCGCCGACAACAAGGCCCCAATAAAGTCCAACGTTTCACTGATCTCCAAAGCCGTCCGCTTCCGTGTCCCGGTCGTCAAAAGGCGCGCCGTAAGATTGGCCAGCCCTTCACTTCCCGAGGTGTCAAAGCGTGAGCCGGCTTTTATGAGAAGGTTGAACGTGACCATAGGGAGTGCCTTCTCCTCTGAGGTCAGAAGGATCAGTCCATTCTCAAGCACCGCCCTTTGGGGTAAAAGACGTGCCTCTAGAGTTAAAGGAATCGCGACAACCAGAGCCAAGATAGAGACGAATTTATTCACGGGTTTTTTTCTTTAATGGGAATAAGGATGCCCACGGTGCGGCGGTCGGGGTCGAGATACTTCTTGGCCACGTTCATGATATCGCCAGGTGTGACCTTCCTGATCCCTGCCAAGTAGCTGTCCAACAGTTGCCATCGGGCTGAAGACTCATACTGGCCTATCCTCATGGCTTGGCCAAAGATGGAATCTTGGCCAAAGACAAAGGCCGCCTCAACCTGGTTCTTAGCCTTCTCAACTTCCCTGCCGTTAACGAGCTTCGTTCTGACTCGATCCAGTAAAATATCGATAGCACGCTCCACCTCGGCAGGATCCTTTTCAGGCATGACCTGGGCTGTTATGGAAAATATAGTTGGGTCCACCGAAAGCCCGTCATAGTCGGCGTCCACCCTACGGGCCAGACGTTTTTGGTAGACCAAGTCCTGGTACAGTCTGGAGCTGCGCCCGCCGGCAAGGATCACCGAGAGCAGGTCTAAAGCAAAACTATCCGGATCTATGACATTCGGAACATGATAGTAGATCAAGAGAAACGGCAGTTCCGCCTCTTTTCTAAGGACGACTCTTTTCTCACCCCTTTGCGGTGGCTCTGTAATTTTCACCTTGGGTGGGTTCGGACCAGGGGAAATCTTGCCAAAGGTAGCTTTAATCTTGGCCAAGACCTCCTCTGATGAGAAATCTCCTGCGACGACGATAAAGGCGTTGTTGGGAACATAATAAGCCCGGTAGTAATTTTTGAGGTCCTCGCGCGACAGCCTTTGAATGTCTTCCATCCAGCCAATAATAGGACGGCGGTAGGGATGGATCATATAGGCTACAGCACCAGTGACTTCGGCTAACGCCGAGGTGGGTCTATCGTCTATGCGTAGACGTCTCTCCTCCATGATGACCTTCTTTTCCGGCTCAAAATAGGCTCCTTCGAGAAGGGCATGGGCCATCCGATCCGCTTCCAGCTCTATGGGAATTCCGATTTTATCTCTGCTCATGGTGGCGAAATAGACGGTCATATCCGTCGAGGTGAAGGCATTGGAGCGCCCGCCGTTCTTTGCAATGATGCGAGAATATTCCTCCGGACCAACCTTAGGAGTCCCCTTAAACATCATGTGCTCTAGGAAGTGCGAGAGACCGCTCTTGCCAACCTTTTCGTTTCTCGACCCCACGCGGTACCATATCTGAAAGGTAACAGCCGGACTCTTATGGTTTTCTAAAAGAAGGACCTTGAGGCCATTGTCCAGAATGACCTCCTGGATTTGGGAGGCCTGAGCTTGGGTAGGTGGAAAAAAGAGCGATTGAACTAGCAGGGCTACGTA
>JAPUHZ010000485.1 GCA_027297485.1 Deltaproteobacteria bacterium | reverse complement strand
CGGCGGTCATTCGGATTGACCAATCACTTGATTTTGAGTTTTATCCCGGTGCGATTAACAAGCAGCACGTAATGAAGTATTGATAGACGCAACCGCCATGCTGCCCAACAATAGCATGAAGCAGACGGCGCGTTGCGCCGCTGCTGAAGCTGAGCGTTACCCTCCTCCACGATTGATCGAATGGAAATCACTCTCCTTCTTTGGATTCTCGCGATAGTTCTGGTTGCAATAGGCATAGTGGGCCTTGTTCTTCCGGCCATGCCTGGCGCGCCTATGCTCTTCGGCGGCCTGTTGCTGGCGGCATGGGCCGATGACTTTGCTTATGTGGGGACTGTTACGCTTGCTATTCTCGCTGGGCTAGCCGTTCTCACTTATGTCGTGGATTTTGGTGCGACTGTCTTCGGTGCAAAGCGGTTCGGTGCTTCTAACCGCGCGATCATTGGTGCTGCCATCGGTACAATCGTAGGTCTCTTCTTTGGACTAATTGGCATTTTACTTGGGCCCTTTGTAGGGGCTGTGATCGGCGAGCTTTCCGCCAGACGTGGTCTCCACGCCGCAACCCGCGCCGGCATCGGCACAACGATCGGATTGGCGTTAGGTGCTGCCGCCAAGCTGGCTTTGGCCTTCTCGATGTTGGGTATCTTCGCCGTAGTCCGTTTCTTTTGAAGATCCTACGCTACTTAACCGCTTTCGCGAAGCCGCGAAGCGTATCTTCTCTGTCCTCGCCCTGGGCACCGTATGGGATAATCGCGATCTGTTGGATGCCGCTCTTTTTGAGCCGCTCCACTTGTACTCGGCATTCTGCAACTGTGCCGGCGATGGCGAACTTATCTACCAACCAGTCAGGAATCACCTCCGCGTGGTTCGCCTCCTGCTCCATGTGGTGGTAGTAGTCGTAGGTTTTTCGAATCTCTACCAGAACCTTTTTTTCCTTTTCGTCAAGCACGTACGGAAGCGGGTGAGCGACCACGCGTGCGACATGCGCTTTCACGGCGTCTTTCGTAGGCGCCTTGTCCGACACGGCACAGGGAACCCAAAGGACGAGGTTAATGTCGCTGAGCTTTCGTCCTGCGGCCTTGGCCCCCGCCTCGATCTTTTCTTTGGCCTGGCGGAGATATTCATCAGCCACGCCGACGAGCACGATGACACCGTCGGCGATCCTGCCGGAAAGCTCCAGCATCTTTGGTCCGCTGGCTGCGATGTAAATAGGCACTTTGTTTTTGCGGGGATGCTTGAGGTGAATTTTACCGGTCTCAAGTTGCACTTCTTTACCGGCGAACAGTTCGCGCATTTGGCCCAGCGTCTTCTCAAAATAAGCTAGGCGCGCCGGCTTCATTCCCATCGTCTCGACCGAGCTATCGCCCAAGCCGATTCCAACGATCATCCGTCCCGGCGCAAACTCATCCAGAGTCGCATAGGCACTGGCAACGACCGAAGGATGGCGCGTCAGAGGATTGGTCACGCCGGTGCCGATCTTGACCTTCGACGTATTCAACACGACAGCGGCCATATTAACGTAGGCCTCGCGCCAGATGAGATGCGAGTCGCCGATCCAGATATGACTGAAGCCTAGCTCTTCAGAGAGCTTGGCGAGGTGGATCATATTGCCGAGCGGCTCCGTTGGAAAAAGTCCGACACCAAAACTTAGAGAGTTCACCTATCTTCCTCTTTCTATGGTCGCTGTGCGCTCCGGCGGCGGGGTCTGCTGGCTCCTGCCCGCGACTCGGATCTCGCCGTCGATAATCACCACGGAGATGCCGGGAAGATCCCCTTTAGAAAAAGAATCCAGGGTATCTTTGGCGACCGACCCTTGGATTTTATCAAGGAGCACCATGTCCGCAGCCTTTCCTTCTTCCAGGGTACCAATCGGGAGGCCATGACCGCGACCAACATTGCCTGTAGCCAGGCAGATAGCTACCTCTGGAGCCACTTCGGCAACTGAAGAAAGAAAGGCGATCTCGCGTAGCATCCCGCGCGGAATGATCCCAGTCCCCCCCGGAGTGTCGGTACCTATGAGGACCCGGTGGATTGCCCCCTTGGCTTTTATTGCGTGCATTAGGCTGAGGACCATTCGCGGATTACCGGAGCTACAGATCTCCACATAGAGATCGGTCTCGGCCACGATCTGTTCCACTTCTTTCTCCGGCATCGGGATCGGCCCGCCCGTGATGTGGCCGACGATGTCCGGATGAACCCTTTTTACAATCTCCACCCCGGCCACCTGGCTCACACCCGAGCGTGAAACCCCGCCGGAGTGGATCTTCACCTTGATTCCTCGCTCCTTGGCCCATTTTACATAGCGTTCGGCTTCGCCGTTAGAGAGAAGACTGTAGTCATAGAAGATGAACTTGACCAAACGGATGCCGGCAGCGGCGATCTCGTCGAAATCCTTTTCGGTAAATCCTGGAACCAAAAGCAGCGTTCCGGCAAAGACCTTGACGCCTGAAGGGCGAAGATTGTCGTAGCACCGCTTAGCGAGAAGGGCGAGAGAGATGGCTGTCTTAGGGTCAGGAGGAAGCGGCAGACCTGGGAGATGGAGCTCTCCGGCGGAGATCAAAGCGGTCACGCCGCCATGCATGTAATGGGTGATCCATGAGAGGGCGTTTTGTGCTGGGGTAAACTCACCAAAAGTGGGATGAGAATGGGAATCGACCAATCCGGGAATGGCGGTGATCCCGCAGGCATCAATCACGATATCTGTTTGATTGCTCAGCCGGTTGCCGATCACCCTGACGATGCCGTCTTCGATATAGACGGAGTCCGCCCGCCTAAGCGGGCTTTTCATATCTCCGGTGACCAAGGTGCCGATATTCTTAATCAATATGGAAGACATAGAAGTTAGATGCGAACGAGTAATTTGAGGGGCACTATACCAAAGCGGCTATAGGAGGGAAAGTCGCAACGGAAATGTCTTGGGTTCCTGGTTCATGAAAAAGAGACAACCCTAATCGTTCTTGACCTGACAGTCATCGACATGAGCGACCACCCATCTCGGGGCTATGAACTCCATATCAAAGGCTATGAGCTTTACACGAACGGCAAATTAGTAGATAAATATCACCTGGATGATCATGAAGGATTTGAGTTTTCGTCATCTTCTATGGGGATTGCTGGTTATTGTGCTGGCCGGGGTTATAGGCACGGCAGTCTGGACCCGAATGGGGACATGGCCGAAGCAAGGAGGATGGGACGAAAGACCGCTTGAGGGGCTAAGGAACTTTGGTACAGTGCCGGACTTCTCGCTTATCGAAAGGAGCGGGAAGCGCCTGGAGCTGTCGGATCTACACGGAAAGATCTGGATCGCCAACTTCATCTACACCACCTGTACCGATACCTGTCCCCTGCAGAGTGCCGAGATGGCCAAGTTGCAGGAGCATCTGAGGCAAAGGACTAATGTCAGGCTAGTTTCGATCTCCGTTGATCCAGAGCGGGACACCCCGCAAGTCCTTTCCCGCTATGCGGATCGATTCAAAGCCGATCCCAGCCTGTGGCTCTTCTTAACCGGAGAGAGAGGAGAGATTTATCGATTGGCCCAGGATGGTTTTCGTCTGAGCGCTGTCCCAGTTTCAGCCCCTAGCGCGTCAAATGGTGATGCCATCATCCATAGTTCTCGCTTTGTTCTGGTGGACACTAAAAAGCAGATTCGCGGCTACTATGACAGTACTGATAGAGAAGCCCTTCGCCGTCTTAAGCAAGACTTAAAGACGCTGCTGCAGGAGAAGGGGAAATAGCGATTTTTTAAGTTTGATGTAACGGCCCTATGCATAGATCAAGGTTATTGCGAAGACTTTATCGGCCCACAAACGTATGAGAGGCCTCTGAAAAATGTGCAGATGGTTCAGAAGAACTAACTTTTTCTTTATTCCGCTCGTATTAGCATTTCTGGGCTTTGTCTTTTTCCCATACAGCTCTTGGGGTGCGAATATCCCGTTAGTGAACCAGCTAGCTGATTCACCAAGTCCTTACCTAAGAGAAGCAGCAACTTCTCCAGTCCACTGGCAGTTCTGGGGAGAACAGGCTTTTCGACTGGCAAAAAAAACCGACCGCCCGATTCTTCTGGATATCGGAGCCATCTGGTGCCATTGGTGCCATGTCATGGATGAGAAAACCTACGGCAACCCCGAGGTCGCCAAGTTCATCAATGAGAATTTTATCCCCATCAAGGTTGATCGCGACGCCAGGCCAGACATTGATGGGCGCTTCCAACTCATTGTTTCTGCTCTTACGAGACACGGGGGATGGCCCTTGACGGTCTTTATGACCCCAAGCGGCCATGCTTTTTTTGGCGGTGGAACATTCTTGCCAGAAGACAGCTACAGACGTCCTGGATTTAAGACCCTGCTCCCTCGTATCGTCGAGGTTTACCAAAAAGATAAGGAAAAGCTCACAGCCAACGCCAAGGCGATTTATCGAACCATTGAGTCCAACATCGCCGGATCGCTCCAAAAAGGACCTCTCTCACAGGATCTGGTGAGACTCATCCAAGAAGACATTCTCAATCGCTCGGACCCCATGCGGGGCGGCCTAAAGGGAAGTCGCGTACAGTTTCCTCGGGCGGCGGTATTGAATCTGGCGATAGAGCTTGTCTTCAAAGAAGGCAGGACCGAGCTAGCTAACCTTGTGGAGACCACTTTGGACGCCATGGCTCGCGGGGGGATAAGGGACCAACTGGGCGGAGGATTCCACCGTTATTCTACTGATTCCATATGGATTGTCCCCCATTTTGAACAGATGGACTACGTGCAAGCCCAGCTCTTGAGGACTTACGCCATGGCCTACCACATGACGGGGAAACCCCTCTATCGAGAGGTCATGGAGGGAATTATTGACTACGTAAATCGAACCCTTCTCGACCCAGACGAGGGAGGATTCTACGCGCATAAGGACGCTGACATGGGACCGGGAGATGACGGTGAATACTTTACCTGGACAGTGGAGGAGGTAAAAAAGGGCCTTTCTACCCAGGAAGCAAAGGTCATCATTCAACATTTTGATATTGGCGCCCGCGGGGAGATGCGGGAAGAGCCAAATAGGAATGTTCTTTGGGTAGCAAAATCTCCTGATGAAATTGCCAAGGGTATAGGGATTTCAAAAGAGAAAGTAAAGGAGCTAATTCGAGCTGGCAAAAGGCATCTCTTAGAGATACGAAAAAAAAGAAAAAACCCGATGGTGGACCAGACGAGACTTGCGGGGCGGAGTGCCCTGATGGTCACAGGGTATCTGGAGGCTTATAAGGTATTGGGAGACGAGAAGTTAAAGCGGACGGCCCTGAAAAGCCTCGCGTTTATATGGAGAAGTCTCTACCGCCCGACGGAAGGGATTTACCATGCTTTTATGGGAGGAAAAGCCTACCCTCCTTATCTCCTGAATGATCAGGTACTTGTATCGCAAGCCCTTCTCAAAGCCTTTGAGGTCACAGGGGAGATTCGATACGTAAAAAGAGCACAGGTGCTGATGGACCTTGCGATCCAACGCCTATGGGATGATAAGAAAGGCGGCTTCTTCGATAAGGTCCCACAAGAGGGAGAACTCTCGGCCCTCAGTCTCCCGATGAAAATATTCCAAGACAAAGAGATGCCAGGACCGAACGCAGTCGCTGCCTTGGTGCTCAATCGGCTTTATGACTTGACCAACAAGAAAATTTACAGGAAAAAGGCTGAAGCAACCCTGGAAGGGTTTGCCGGGACCCTCCCCGACTACGGCATGTTTGCCGCCACCTATGGGCAAGCCCTCTCCCGCCATCTAAACCATCCGGCTCAGGTGGTTATTATCGGGGCAATGAAAAACCCTAAGACTCATGAGCTTTGGGACACCGCCTTGAAGACATTTCGCCCAGGAAAATTTGTTTCCGTGTACGACCCGCAGAAGGTCGATCTAAACACCCTTCCTCCCGCGGTTCAGGCAGCGGCCAAGATTGGAATGGAAGATGAAATACCCAAGGTCTACGTCTGCGTAGGAGCTATCTGCGCCCTGCCAACCAGCAACCCGCAGGAGGCGGCCAAATTGATTCGGACCTTCGACCGCAGCAAAGAAGGGAAAAAAGAGAGCACGGAAAAGGCCGCCGATATGAAGGATTCTTGACTCTAAGACAGCTTGCGCAATACAGTGGGTTTGAGGAGGTTACTTCATGAAACTCATGCCCGGAAAAAAACATATCGTCCTTTTAGTAGCCGTGATGCTTGGCTTTCTTATAAGCCCGGTTTTAACAGATGCCGACCCTACGAAATACCCCAGGTTTGCACAGCAGAGTCTTCCCGAGGGTGTCAAACCGGATTTTATTCATCTGGAACAGCTCGTCGACGAGATCATCGATCGGAAGAAACCTCTCATCGTTGACGTACGAAGCCGCGGGGAATATGAAGCAAGCCACATTAAGGCCGCCGTTTCTATTCCCTTAAATGAGATCATCCAGCGCCTCAAAGAGATCCCAAAAGATAAACTGGTGGTGTTTTACTGAGCTTGCCCTCGTCACCTGGCCAGTTTGGCTTACGGCATGCTGCATTTAAAAGGGTATCGCAACATGAAGGTTCTCTATGAGGGGCTTCCCGGCTGGATCAAGAAGGGCTATCCTGTGGAAGGGCATGGGTTAAAACAACTTTAAGCCTATTCATGTCGAACAGAAATGCCGTGGTCCTTTTGAGCGGCGGAGTGGATTCGTCCACTGCTGCGGCGGTAGCCAGGAACGAGGGATATCAACCCCACGCCCTCACTTTCCATTACGGACAGCGGCATGAGCGAGAGATCGAGGCGGCAAAAAAGATCGCGGCCTTCCTTCGAGTCCAAGATCACCTGATTATCGATTTTAATCTCAGGGCCATCGGCAGCTCTGCTCTGACCGATCAGATCGAGGTCCCCAAGGGACGAAGCCCAGAGGAGATCACTCACGGCATCCCAATCACCTATGTCCCAGCCCGCAACACCATCTTCCTTTCTTTTGCTTTGGCCCTAGCGGAAAAGATCAAAGCCGAGGATATATTCTTTGGCGCCAACCAGCTCGACTACAGCGGCTACCCTGACTGCCGGGAGGAATATATCCACGCCTTCGAACAAATGGCCAACCTCGCTACCAAAGCCGGCGTGGAGGGGACGAGTAGGATCAAAATCCACACTCCTCTGATCCAAATGACCAAGGCTGAGATTATAAAAAAAGGGCTGGAGTTGGGATTGGACTACTCCCTCACCTGGAGCTGCTACGATCCCACGTCGGAGGGCCTCGCCTGCGGCCACTGCGATAGCTGCCAGCTAAGACTCAAGGGTTTCAAAGGGGCCGGCATCAGAGATCCTATCCGGTACGCTGGCTAAAAACCATAGTTCCAACCAGCAAGCCTTAGCACAGGCAAAGATGCTCTACGACGAACTGGCACCGACCTTAATAGAAGATAGCCTCGGCAGCATTGCGCTTGCGTAGTCCATAGGCTACAATCTACTACATGCGGCTCTTGATGGATGCCGATTGTCTAATCAAGCTCACCAAGGCTGGGCTCAAGGAACTGGTCAGTAACCACGACGCAATCGTTATACCGGAAGTGGTTCGGAAAGAAGTGGTGGACGCAGGCAAAGGAAAAGGGCTTCCTGACGCAACTGTGGTGGAAAAAAACTTGGCAGCAAAGAAAATTCACATAGCCAAGCAAAGCCCCTCTTCTAGTACAGGGGATGAAGAGCTTATAAAAGTTTTCCAGGGCGGACGATACGATGCCGTGGCGACAGACGACAGGAAGCTAGCACGCATACTCAAAGCAGCGCATGTGCCTTTTATCTTGCCAGGAGCTATTCTCTTTTCTCTTCGACAAAGGGGACTGATCAGGCGAGAAAT
>JAPUHZ010000484.1 GCA_027297485.1 Deltaproteobacteria bacterium | reverse complement strand
TCGAAGGCCAGCACATCCTCAGGTTCAGCAAACTCGTCCTCTCGCTTCTCCAAGCCGAGACGTTTGAGGAAGCCGCGCAGGCTCACAAGGGGAGCCTTGAAGAGCTGGCCGGTGAGATAATAGGACTCATAGGGATTGACTTGGGTGCCAAAGGGCCCAAGAAAGAGGCGAGTGAATTCATCCGCTACATCCTCTGGTGCCTCCTCGGCCAGATAGCGCTGGATGCTTTGCCACCCTTCGCCCATGAGCGGATTGACCGCTGCAGCGCCATCAATTCGGTCCGTAATATCCTCTTGTAAGGCGGTGATGAACTCCACGGGCGGCTCCCTCCACCAGAACCGCACAAACAGGCTGTAATAGGTATGGCGGAACTCTACCAGCTCTCTGTCTCTGACCGTTGCCCGTTCCACTCACATCTCCTCTATCGACCCTGCCTCCTCCTCAAAAAGGTGATCCAGGGCGCGGTCAAGAAACGTCTTGTATGCCAGGGTATCTTCGAGCGACGCATCACCCTGCTGTTGCCGGGCGGCGATCTCCTCTGTGAGCGCGCCCTTCACTGCCGCCTCTATGTACCCGAACAGAGGGGAGTCCGGCGGGGCAGTGACAGCAACGATCTGCGTTTGCCACCAGCGTTCCCAAATGTTCCGATACGGACCTCGCTCCGGGAAGCTCCCCGCATCTCGGACCGCCTGCGTGATATCAACGCCCAGGCTCTCTTGCAGGTCGGTCACCTCACGCCACTTCTCTAACGCCAGATTGCGGATATAGGCATCAAGGGCCGCATCCATGAATTCCTTGCCCTTCCGCTTGCCGCGCTTGCCCCCTTTACGACGCCGTCTCTCCATCTCGCTCTCCTCGCTACGCTCGGAATCTCAAATTCCAGATCTCAGATTTGCAATTTGAAATTTGCAATCTGCAATCCCGAAGGGTTTATGGTTTCCAGCCCTTGTCCACTTCCAACAGGGCGACGACGGCACGGCAGTCGGGACACATCCTGAGCAGCGACCGGCGATTGCCGCTAAAGGTGTCGAGCAAAGACTCCAGTGAAAGGACTCTCGCCTCAACCGCCTCCAGCGCCTTCCTATTGATATACGGCTTACCGCATTTGGCACAAGAGACCATATTGTCCTGCACCACGGTCTGGTGATCGAGCGCATCCCGCTCGAAGAAAATCTCCCGCCGTAGGGTGATGACGTTTTCGGGGCAGACCTTCTCGCAGAGTCCACAGGCCACACAGTCGATGTGCTTAAACTTCAGAGACAAGCTGCCTTCTTCGAATTTGAAGGCGTACACCGGACAGACGTTCACGCAGGAGCGGCACATTGTACAGCCGGCAGCATCGACATCAGCGAAGGCAAAGGGCTGGGAGGCGTCGAGTGGCCTGCGGCCTGGTTCCCGGCCTATCTGCTCGATGAAGGTCGCGATTGTGTCGGCAATCACCTCCCGGCTGCCCCAGTGACGCATGGGCTGGCCGTCCCAATGGATCGGCGTCGCGTTCAGCGTCTCGGCGAAGCGCGACAGGGTTGTAATGGCCTCTGCCTCCGTGCCGTCCTCTGCCGTGATGAGGCGCAGCCGCTCAGGGCCCAGACCGAAGGCATCCAGGGTCAGACGGCAGAAGTCATATTTTTGATAGAGTAATTCTCGCTCTCCGTGCGGACACGTCTCGCAGCCTAGCAGCCCGACCCCAGCCGCCCCCAAACGAAACGCGGCCAGCATGTTGGCCTCAGAAACGTAGCGCAGACACGGCACCTCGACGGGAAGCACACTCGCCGGGTACGGCAGCGGCTGTTGACCCGCCTCTTCGAGCACGCGCCGGCCCTGTTCACCGCAGTGGAAAAGAATGGTCAAACGCTCCCCGTCGCTGTGCCCCGGCAGAGGTGTAAGTAGGGCACCAAGCCGCGTGTACAACTCATGGGGCGACGGTTCCGTAAACTGCAGGGACGTCGTGGGACAGGCCGAAACACAGGCACCACACCCTTCACAGGCCATGTGATCTACATGCATTCGGAGATGGTTTTGGGGATCGCGGCTGATGGCGTCGTAGGGACAGGCGGTGATGCAGATTCCACAGGCCTCCTGGCTGGCCGTCCCCCCGGCACAGATATCGGTATTGTAAGTAATGTGCACCGGCTTCATGAATTCACCGATAAGGCCACGGATGCGCTCGGCAAGGCGCTCGATATCAGCCTCGCTGGGTCCGTTGGGACTAACGAGCAGATGGCAGCCGGTGCGCGATTTGACAGAAAAGGTGTCGCCTTGTGAGATGATAACGACCTGATCAGCTTCCAGTTTTCGGCGAGGCGTCTCTGGCGCTTCGATGTCCTCAATGGTCACGTGAAAGTCACCCAGACGCCCTTTGACCTCAACAACCCGGCCCCTATAGATCTGCCAGGGCGAGGGCACCTCAAAATCCGCAGTTGCCGGAGCGACGACGAAAAATGACTGGGCGACATCCCTTATCTGCTCGGCAAGCTCCAACCCCTTCGGTGAATCGGTGGCGATGAGAATCCGGCCACCAGAGTTCAAAGGATTTAAGGAAGGGGTATCCTGAGCTTCAGCAGTCTCCATGGCAGCTCGCAGAAGGCGCGTGGCTTTGGCATGTGCCTGTTTAGAATCGGGGTGTGCCTGGAAACAGGACTCTTTCAGATTAACAAAGTGAACTTTCGGGGATTGTGCACCAACGGCACTGAAGGTTTCGTTGAAAAGGCTGGGCGGGGCACAGCAACTAATCAGGACCCGATCTAGCTGCTCACGCTTGGCACGAGCGGCGAACTCTTGGATATCGGTCTCGGGATGAGTCCCGAAGGAGAGTACGCTCGGGGCGATAGGAAGAACAAGCTGCTCGGGATCGAGCGAAAGTGTCCGGTGACAATTACAGAGGAACAACCCCCATTTCGCCGCCATAGGTGCCCCCTATCTCTCCAGGGCACACTTGTCAAGCCCTCCGGGAGACCTCAGCCCAAGATCTACGGTTCGGTGTCGTGCCCAGTATGAGTAGGAAGGGAAATTGCTATGATAATGCTGTGCTGGAGAGTTTCTTTAGTTCACTTAAAAATGAGATCGCTCACCATCGGAACTATCACACTCGGCAGGAGACTAAGACAGACATCTTTGAGTACATTGAGCTGTTCTACAATTGTCAACGGATTCATCAATCGCTGGGCTACCAGACTCCGGCAAGGTCTGAGTCGATGGAAGGTGTTGCTTAATTCACTGCTCGCGAAACCCGGGGCACCTCAACCTGACCCCCTCTGTAGTAGGATGTCCCCTACTCCGGAAGCTGTTTTAAGAGCGAGAGCCGGTCCCAGTCAAAGAAACGCATATATTAAGAAGAAAATATAAGCTTTAAAGCAACATAGACAATAAGGAATCCAATAATGACAAGCCATGTTCGCCCCCACGATAGCTTCCGTGGCCACACCTCTCGGGGCAATTTCTTTGGCAATAGATTAGGTGCCCTTAACTCAATTAGTTCGAGAAGATCCGAATATCCTTCCATGCTTCTTAGTAGAGTCACCTTTTCACCATCTTTTGAAAAAATATATATAAACTCCTTTGGAATGCCCAAAAATGGTCTTGAAACTTTTACGATTTCCTCCCAGGTAAACCCTAGGTCTGAGACTAATGGGCCAGTGACTTGTAATCCGGATTCATGTGCGGTGACTGAGGAGAAAAGAAAGGGGATAAGCCAAAACCAAATTGCAAATATAGGGAGGAAAATTGTCAGCCCACATACCTCCAAAAAGGTGAAACCATCATTACTAAAATAAATCCACATGAGTGTAACGATTAAGATTGAAAAAAGGAGTGCGAGTGGAAGAATTATTAAGAACCACTTCGGACAGCTCACTTTGAGTAATACCTTGTCGTCAACCATTTTCATTTCTCAAATGGCAAGTCACCGCGAAATGCCCATTCCAAATTTTAAGCCAGACATGAAAGTTGTTGTCTTTCCTCCTCCCAGAGGGTGCTTACTATACCCTCCTTAAGCGGCAATTTTCAGGCTAACATACGGACTAGCTGGAAGAATTAATAGTGGTAGCACCAAGCTGATGGACTAAAGAGAGTAGCTGCGATGCGGCATCGTACTCGTAATTAGTCACCACTCCGTTGTTGTGTGTCATCGAAGTCCGCCGGCCAAGGGCATCGTAGGTGAAAGTTGTTGTTTGTTGTTGGTTGTTAGTGATGGAGGTCAACCGATTCAAGGCATCAAAATTGTAAGCCGTAAGTCCTGTCGGGTCAATCATTAAACTTCGGTTGCCGTTGGTATCGTAAACGTAGATCGGGTCGAAATCGGTCTCTTCGTAGGCTTTCGTAGCAGCCATAGCCAAGTAGCGATTCTCATCGATTGCAGATTTCGGATTTGGGATTGCGGAATTAGAGGTGAAGACTCGGCGTTGGGGACGGTCCTTATAAGATAGCAGAGTAAAGACTTGAACTAAAAAGCTAAAAGCGGATTTGACCCCTTATCAAAGGTGCTTCTCAGACAATACAGTTTTGATCCGTTTCTCAGACAAACATCGTCTAAGCTTTTATTTACCCTTGTTATGGCTATGTACTCCTTTTTTTTGGGGTGGCTTATTGCCCTGACAACATGGACTTTTGGTTTTGGCTGGGGTGGAGATTTTCCTTTTTCTGAAATTGCCAATAACATTGATTCTTACTTCTTTTTAGTTTTCAGGTCTCTTATATTAGCTCCTGTTCTTGAGTCGTTAGGTCTGGTAGGACTCATCTTGTTGTGCGAATGGTTC
>JAPUHZ010000483.1 GCA_027297485.1 Deltaproteobacteria bacterium | reverse complement strand
ATCACGATCCTTTCCTCCGTCCATTACCTTAAAGAAACCAATATTCGCGAAGGGGAATATTACGTCCTGATTCTCTTTAGCACCTTTGGCATGATCCTCATGGCTGCGGCCAACGATCTCATCCTCTTTTTTCTCGGTCTCGAAACCATGTCGATTGCCGTCTATATCCTGACTGGGATGTGGCGTGAGCGGGAACAAGCCAGTGAAGCGGCCATGAAATATTTTATCATCGGGGCCTTTGCCACGGGTTTTTTCCTCTATGGGGTTGCCCTCATCTATGGGACAACGGGTTCAACGAATCTCAGCCGCATCTCCACTTCTCTGGTTCAACAGGTCAATCAATGGTCGCCCATTCTCATCGTGGGTGTCTTTCTTCTGCTTATCGGCTTGGCCTTTAAAGTAGCGGCGTTTCCTTTCCATTTTTGGGTGCCTGATGTTTACGAAGGGGCCCCCACACCGATTACCGGCTTCATGGCTGTTTCGGTCAAGGCCGCTGCCTTTGCCGGCTTGGCTCGTATATTTCTTTACCAGCTAGCACCTCTGGATAACGAGTTGAAAGTCCCGTTGTGGGCCTTGGCGATTTTGACTATGACCGTAGGCAATCTCCTCGCCATAGCCCAGTCGAGCGTGAAACGAATGCTGGCCTATTCGAGCATTGCCCATGCGGGATATCTGCTCATCGCCGTCGTTGCCGGAGGGGAAGTTGGAGGTCCGGCGCTTCTCTATTATCTCTTAGCTTACGCGCCCATGACCCTCGGGGCATTTGCGGTTGTTATGGCGTTGAAAGAAGGGGAAAGAGACAACGAGGAATACACTCACTATGCCGGGATTGGATGGAAGCGGCCCTTTTTAGGAATAGCGATGTCGATCTTCATGCTTTCTCTCGCTGGGTTTCCGCCCCTTGCAGGCTTTACGGGCAAATTCTATATATTCCGTTCAGCGGTTACTGCCGGTTACACCAGTCTCGCCGTCATAGGAGCTCTCAATAGTCTCCTCTCAGTCATTTATTACCTCAGGGTTATCGTGATGATGTATATGGAGGAGGGAGGGGTTGAAGGGAAGCCTTTTGCCGCCGCGCCCTATCTCTATCTGTCGATTGCCATCGCTGCCTTGGGAACAGTTTTTCTCGGACTCTTGCCGGCGGCAGCTCTGGATTTAAGCCGCCTATCTTTTCTCTCCCTGCAATAAGCCGGTGCCGAGCCAATTAACTTCGCCTAACTTCGTTCATTGTCCCTCGGTCTCCCTGCGGCGTACTACTCAAGTACGCCTCAGTCGCCTTGGGACTAGCGCCTCGTTATGCTCGTTTCTTGGCCCGGCACACTACTTTTTCCTGGCAAAATTAATAAACAAGTAGCGGCTCTTCCAGGGGCAAGAGCTTCTTCCGCGAGGGAATGTAAACATTGTTGGGAAAGCCGGGCCTGACCCCCACAACAAGATACTCCGCAATCTCTCTCATCAGCGAAAAACAGACTAGCTGTGCGGTGCTTTGTGATCAGCTCAATATCTTGGGCCGATTGCTATACCGAATTGTTGAACGTGCAATTTGAACGCTGCCTGGAAGCTGTTGGCTTTCTTATAGAGGTCATCTATCTTATGAAATGAGTAAATCGCTGGAGCGGCTTTCTGTTCTGTAGCGGCAGTAATATGGCCAGTAATAAGGTCTAGTGTTGCAGAGGGAATAAATACTTTGCTCGAATCGTTTCGAATAACGTAATCGCCATGACTTACAGCATTCCGTAGTTTGAAGTCGATGAACTCTTGCCAAAGCTCCAGGAGCATAGTGGCACCAGATACACGCTTTGCGAGTTCTGAAACATCATTAAAGCATTGTGCACCCGAGGAAAAGGAATCGTAAAGTTCACCGTCAGGCGCTTTTTTTAGTATGACTCGGAGCAGATTACCCAGAGCCTTATATGTGTACCGGTTTTCCACACACTGGACGTAGGAAAACAGCTTCAACATAACCACAATATGTCTCTGCCTTTGTCGGTGTTGAGACTCAGCCGAATCGATATAATGGAAAAGGTTAGTAAAGTTGTGGAGTGTAGCGGGCCCGAGGTAGTAGTCGATTCGAGTACCATCTGCTTTTTCAGGGATTGATTTATTTAGCCGCACAACGTGTCGGAGCGCTGAGCAGACACCATCCTTGCCAGCTGTGAGCGTCGCGGCATCAAAGAGAACGGCTATCGCATCCTTACATTTCTCTTCGAAAGAATTGGCGGGCATATGTTCGCTCCTGACTAAATTCTGCCTAACAAACACGATTCTTTCCGAAGGATTGGAAGAAGTCAAGGTATCAGTGACGGGGGTCAGTCAGTGACAGGTGTCGGAAAAGAAAAGGAAAAGGGGTCACGCATTAGAAGGCTGCTGTCAAGAGGCACACCCCTCCCTTTGTTTTTTCTTCTTTCTTCTTTTACCCGCCTGAGGTGAGACGGATTCATACGCGCCCCTGTTTTCGTTCGTGTCAGTGTCGGAAACCGGGTCCGCACCAGTCACCCATCAGGTTCAAGGCCTGGGACCGTTCCTTAGAATACTAGGAACGGATCTCCCGTCCCTGGCAATTGCTTGCCCCACAAAACTGTCGGTACCACGCCGCGTCCAAGGGATAAAGGATTCACAAATTCTATGGCTCCCCATATTGGGGTCCAACCCTAAAATGGCTCACGGCGTGGGCGTACCCACCTAATCCCATCCTCATGCGGTTAGTCTATCAGGGATGGGACAGCCGCTAATCAAGTCCAGTGGTTTTTCCGAGGAGACCACAGTCAGGCTTGTATGAGTGAATGAGGGAGCAACTTAAGAACCTCTCAGGAATTTAAAGAAGTCGGGAGTCTTTTCACGTAACCCACAGCATGACCTCGGAGCGCTGTCTACCTGCCTCTGCGGACACGCAGACAGGTCTCCCCGCGGCCAGAAAAGCTGACACCACTGATTGCAATATGACTCACAGCTTCTACTTGCCTGCGTGTACGCGCAAGCAGGTCGTATGGCTGGCTTTCCCGTCGTCAAAGGCCTCCCCCGGCGTAATAGATTAGCTCCGAGAAGCAGGCCTCGGTGGCCTCACCGGCAGATCGACGGATCCAGCCGTTGCAGGTAGGGTCCCCCGGTTGAACATTCTGTGGTCAGTTCGAAGGGATCGCAATAAGCTCTAAGGCCCCAAGCACATGGAGAGCGGAG
>JAPUHZ010000482.1 GCA_027297485.1 Deltaproteobacteria bacterium | reverse complement strand
GGTGGACTGCTGCTTGGCCAAACGAAGGACTATACCATCACCCTGAAAAAGGGATCTTACTGGTATAGCTGTCCGTTGAATCCTACACCGAACTACCCCCTCATCGTCGAGTAGTTCTATAAGGATGAAATCATTTCGCCCTAGTTTACTCTTCTATTTTAAATTCACGGTGGCTGAGCCTCAAGAGGGCATTCCTGCTACGTGAATTGCCAAGGTATGATGACGCTAGGATCGGAAGATGACAGAGGACTCATGAGTCAACCCAATGTCTTTGAAGACGCCGTAGCCAGGGTCGAGCGCATCGGTAAGGACGCAGGCGTCGGTCCGGAGGTGATCGGAGCCATGTGACGGGCGATTGCAGATTATGTGAGAATTCGTCAGGTCAGATACCTTTTCGGCTGCCTCCGCCTCTATACCACCCATCCCCGGAAGATCAGCGAGTTTCTCGCGCTGCTTAGAAACCAAAATTATGCCCCGAGGAAATTTGGGTTCATCCTCTACCGGATAAGTCCCTTCCAAATTTAGACGTAAAAATAGAGATTCAATACCACCAGACCCTGTTCCTTCAGTTGCCGAGCTTAATCATAAGTAATCATCTCAGTTACGTTGATGGCATTGTCTTGGGAAGCATTTTCCCCGTGATTTATGTCTCTAAAAAAGAGGTGAGGTGATGGCCCTTGATCGGTCAGTGGACGGCCCTATGTGGAACGATATTTGTTGATCGGGAAAAGATAGAAAAAATCCTGCAAGTCGTGGAAAAAATTGCCGGGAAGATAAGAGAAAAAGCCAATGTCCTCCTATTCCCCTAGGTCACTTCACAAACTCCAACAGGCCCCACACCCCTCGCAGCATTCGGGGGGATCGGCGCTGAGAAGGCGTCGGCGAATTTCTTGATATCGCTCTCTATTACGCTCCCACGGAGCGCTCTCCTAAGCTCAGGTGGACCCTTTCAAACAGACTTGGCAAGCAGCGTGGACCTGGTGCAGCCGGGCGACCCGCCGGCGCGCCTCCGGACTCAAGGCCTCCTCCAGGGTATTGCCGAGTTTGGTGTCGGGTTCCTTAACCAGAATGGGGCAGGGATAGAAGGCCCCCTCAGAGTAGGCGACTCCCTTTTCGCACATCAGGTCCGGCGTTGTTTTCTTAGTGCCATTCGAGCTTTGCTGCACGGGCTTCAGGCCGTTCTCTCTGGCTGAGCCGAGGTCATAGAGGGATATCTTTTTGACATCGGCCCCCTTTGCTGCAGCCAACTCTTCGATGGCGGCGAGCCCATCCTGGGTACTTTCCATCGGCGTTACGGCCAATGTCACCGGCACACCTTGCTCTCTGAGGGTATCCACTGCCTGGAGGACTCGCCGGTGCAATCCCGTTCCATAAATGGAGTCGTTGACTTTGGGATCCGTGGATTCCAGGGAGATCTGTACCTTAGCAAGATGGGGCATCTTCGATAGGCGCTCTGCGGTCTCTCTCTTGACCCGGGTACCGTTGGTCATGAGCTTGAAGGAATAGCCATCGCCATCAACTGTTTCTAGAAAATCGTAAAGTTCAGGGTGAAGGGTCGGCTCACCACCGGTAAATAGAAAGCTGGGTTTAGCCCCCGTGGCCTTTACTTGCGCCAGTATTCCGCAAAGTTCATCCGCGGACAGGCGATAAGGATTGCGGGTCTTTGGTGAGGCGGCGTAGAGACAGTGGGTGCAAGCCAGATTACAGGTCTCGGGCGCCACCGGGAAGACCCAGAGCTCTTTGAGAGTCTCAGTAGCGTTGCTGCGACCTAGAATAGGCTTAGGGGTTTTCTTCAGCATGGCCCGTAGGCTAAACAACGGTCTTATCGAGAGCATAGTGCCTCCCGACTGTGAACCTGTATTTTGACCGGGGGGGAAGCGCAACTTCGGAGTACTTATCACAGACAAACTCCCTGATCTCGCTGGGACTAAGCTTCCCACTAGCCTTAGTAGCTAATTGCATGATGTCTTATCCTTGTGATCCTAGACAAGAGGGGGCTTTTCGTCAAAAAAACCAATTGAAGCCAAAAATACTAAGTTAGAAGAGAGATGTAAAGGGTCTATGATTGAATTGAATGACCGTCATGATCTTTTTTTGGCTCTTCGTAAATCCTACGAATTGGGGCAAAATTCTCCCGCACGCCATCATTTCCCTTCATCAAGCCCACTAAGATCTGACACGCAGCGAAAACTGATCAGGATATGCTTGCTCTTAGCAGGTCGACCGTGCCTCATAGCTGCCCGACAAGTCCCAGGGAGATCATCCCAGGAACAGCCCTTCAAGACAAATTTTTCTACCCGCTGGTCCAGAGACTGGCCCTCCCAAGACGTTGAGGTCCACTCAAAGAGATTTCCCACCATGTCATAGACTCCGTAAGGACTTTTTCCTTGCGGGAACAGGCTGACCGGTGTGGTAGAGCCGAAGCGCTCACCACTATTGAGGTAGTCCGGATTCCATTTGTTTCCCCAGGGAAAAGTGCGGCCATCCGTTCCCCGCGCGGCTTTCTCCCACTCTGCCTCCTTGGGCAATCTATACCTACGCCCCATCTTTTCTCCCACCCATGCGCAATAGGACATGGCGTCCTCTAGGCTGACCAAAACGACAGGATGGTCTTCCCGGCCTGCGGGGAAAGAGCTGCCCATCCAGACAAATTCCCTGACCTTCTCGTAAGGGTGTACCAGGAATCCCTGGTGTTGATAGGCCTCAGGTGAGATGTGGGGTTTTTCATGTCCGGTCTCGTCCAAGAATGTCTTGTACTTGCTGTTAGTTATCGGGGTGCGGTCAATGCAAAAACTGCCGGTCTTTGCCTTTTTCCGTCTCTCCTTTTCATACCAGCCATAGGGCCGCGTGACTTCTCTATCGAGTCGATAGGCATATTGCCTCTCCTCCGGCGTACTCCCCATGATGAAGGCGCCCGCAGGGATGTAAAGCTGGTTAGGGTCATGCGGGCAGACCCTTGCCTCTGGGGTACCCCCCTCTGCCTTTGAAGTGTCGCTAAAGGGGGTAAGGGTGATTTTACCTTCCATTCCCTTGCGTCGGTGGCCAGGCTGAGGGCAGTAGAAAATATAGGTTCCCGCTCTTTCAAATTTGACGATCATGCTTTTGCTATCTCCGGACTCGATATAGCTAATCTTTTCCTCCCTCCCCACAATGGCCAGACCGTGGGGGAATCTTCCTCGATTGGCAACAGTGACTTTAAATTCTCCTGGAGAGACCTGGATTTGGGCTGGCCTGAAGGAAAATTCGTCGGCTGTTAGCCGAATCTCCTTAAGTTGCTGGGCAAAAGACGGGGCCGATACCGATAGCACAGCCAAAAACAATAATCGGCCTCTAATTCTTTTTCCGATCGGAATGGCTCTTCTCTCTGTTGGGATTGATAAAGGTTTCACGAATGTAGCGAATTAGGCTCCAGATCTCTTTATCGCTTAGTACCTGACCAAAGGGTTGCATCGTGTCGAATTTTGCCTCCTCAACAGCACCAATTTTCCCCCTTTTTATGAGGGCAAAAATGAAATCATCACTAAAACGGGCCATTAATTGGGGATCCGTTAGATTCATGGGAGAGGGTTGGATAAGACTGACAAAGTATTTAGGGGCTGGTTGAACTTTGCTGGGCCTTTCCCCGTCCCCGCGCCCACCCCTCCCGTGACAGATCGCACAGGCCGCGTCAAATATTTCTCTCATCTCGGCCGATTGCGCTCCTCCTCGGCTAAACGCCCTCTCGAATTTGATCAGATCTCGGATTTGATTGTCTTCCAGAACCTCTCCGAACGCAGGCATAGCAACTGCCTGAAGCTTTTTGTTGGGGATTTGTCTCTTAAGAACCCTTAGTTTTCCGTATTTGACAACGTTAAAGATATACTCATCGGTAAGCCGTGACATATAGACGGAGTTGATGAACACCTGCGGACTAGGTTTGGTATTACGCCAGCCTGGCCCTTTGCCATCCCCTTTCAACCCGTGACAGGCAAAGCAAATTTCTTTGTAAACCTGCTCACCCAGGCGGAAGTCCCCCTTTTTGGTTGCTAATTCGTCCGCTCCAGCTGGTGATAGAACCAGATATAAAACCAATGCCGTTATGAGAAACGCTGTTCTCCTACTGCTCACAACCTAATCTCCATTCTATTCTTTGATACAACAAGGGAGAGCGGAATGTTTCCGCTCTCCCTTGTTGACAACCATGATGCTTCTTGTTTGCCCTGCTCGACTACTTTTTAGGTGCACAGGGGTTCTTTGCCGCACATGGGTTCTTGACTGCACACGGATTTTTAGCGGCACATGGATTTTTTGCCGCACACGGATTCTTGGCTGCACACGGGTTCCCGGCAGCCATCTTCTTTTCCGCCACGAGTCTCTCTTTCTCCCATGCCTTCATGGCCTTGTAGACTTGTGGGGTCAGAGAGGCTACGTAGGAGTGAAGATCGAGGTATTCCTGCGAATTTGGATCCATTGGCTCACGGCCAAGGAAGATGGTGTTTCAGAGGTCGTTCATCATGCCAATGGTGGCCATAAACCCAGATGCTGCCCTGCGCGGATAATGAAGGGCTGCATTTCTGAGAGTTGGGATCTCGATGTTCATCCTATTGCCAGTGGCATCTACCGCCGTTCCACCGATAGTCCCTCCGCGAGGATGACATCCGGCGCAGCCGAGTTCGTTGAAGAGCTTTCGACCTCGGGCGATTGACACGTCAATCCGATCATTGGCCTTGAGCGTCTGGAAATAGGGACCCATGGCGAGCTCTTTCTTCTTCTGAGCGTGGAGCAAACCAGGAAGGCTCAGGGCCAGAAAGAAAGAGGCCAGTGCAGTGATACCTATCTTTCCGATTTTACCTTTCATATTTTCTCACCTCCTTTTTATATAGATAGCTGCAATTCTGTTAGTGTTTTGCTGAGAGGGCGCCAGGGCCAAAATAGTTTATCTGACGACCAATTTCCTCCCACTTTTCTCCTTTGTTGGTACTTTTAAAAAGGCGCCCGCCACTGCCGGCATACACGTGGCTCGACTTGAGCGGGTCGAAGGCGATGGTAGAGACGGTGAAGGGTAATTCCGGGCCGGTGGGAATCCACCGGCTTCCACCATCGAGGCTTTTAAACACCCCTCCAATAGTGCCAGCGTAGAGTGTTGAAGGCTGGTTAGGTGTCATCGCCAACGAAAGCACCATGGTGTTCAGAAGTCCCCTGTTGACAGCCTTCCATCGCTTTCCCCCGTTGGTTGTTTTGAAGACCCCGCGTGAGGCGGTGCCGGCGTAAAGGGTATCAGCAGAGGAGGGGTCTATCGCTAAGGCCCGAACATTCTTGTCTGTCAAGCCGCTGTTGATGGGAAGCCATGAGCCGCGATCCCCATCGGTTTTGAACACACCACCAAAAGTTCCTGCATAAACCCTTCCTGATGGGGAGATCGCAAGAGAACGGACATCATTATTCGTCAGCCCTTTAGAAAGCCTCTTCCAGGTCCCTCCTTTGCCCCGGAATACTCCTTGATCGGTAGCAGCGTACAGGATACTCGGCTCCTTAGGGTCAATGACCAGGGCACGAACGTTTCGCTCCTTCAGAGTGGCGGTGAGAAGGTTCCAGGAGTCTCCGTTATCCGAGCTGTGAAAGATACCTTGATCTGTCCCTACGTAGAGCTTGCCGGTGTCTTGAGAATGAATGAGCAATGAGAAAACTTGGCGGTTGGGATGTCCTTTGTTGATTACGGTCCACGAATTGCCCCCGTCTCTGCTGCGAAAGAGACCGCCGCCGTAAGCGGCACAATAGACGATCTTCGGATTTATAGGATCGACGGCTATGGAAAGGACAACCCCAATGAAAGGACCTCCACGCATATGGACATGGTTAGCCCGGGAAACCGCAACGGAAGCGAAAAAAAGAGCGATCCCGACCGATGCCATCAGGAAATGGATTGAGCCTTTTTGTAGTCTCCTCACCATCAAACTCGGGCTATTTCTTTCTTAATTCCAACGCCACTTTGGTTTCCTCGCCCGCCTTGACTGTGAGCTTGTGCGTTTGTTGTCCTAGGGTCTCGTGCCATAACTGGAGGGTGTACGTCCCCGGAGGGACATCGCCGATTTTAAAGCTCCCGTTCTCTCCGGTAAGCACATAGTAAGGATGCCCTGCAACGATAAGCCAGGCATGCATCCATTCATGCACGTCACAGTTGGCGTGGATAATCTCCGGCTTATCGATCTTGATCTTCAACTTCTTCTTAAATTTGGGTTGGGCTTTATTGAGGATCGGATTGTTTTCCCCGGTAGTGCGAAAATTATGGAGAATCCCATCGCTGTTAATGAGATCAAAGCTTTTCCCCGCTGGGACGATAAAGACGTGAGGCCGGAACTGACACCCTCTTTGATCCAACTGCAGATTAGATGGCGTGTCGAATTTCTTTCCCTTCCGGATGTCCGTCAGATAAAGCACGGCATTCTGAACCCCTCCGTTGCTACCAACGATCAAGGACTCGGAGAATTTTGCCTCTTTGCCGCAGACCTCTTTATTCCGCGTTACCTCGATTTTTTTAGGCTGCGGAGCCTTACCTTGGAACTTTACCGTGCCAACGATGGCGCCGCCCTTGCCCACATTTATGACTTCATAGGCAAGTGAGGAGGAGGACAAAAGGTAGAATAAAGAGAGTGAAAAAACCACACACAAAATTCCGCACCTCTCCATGAGGTTTTGCTCCTCTCTTTTTCCCCTTAACATATTGGCGTAAAGCGCAGGCTTCAATAGCCCAATTTCGGCTTCTTGGCGTCAGTGACCGAAAGGGTTTTTGCCTGATCTGCGGTCAAGCTCTTAGCCAAGCAGGGATTTAACGTCTTTGCTGCACAAGGATTTAACGTCTTTGCTGCACAAGGATTTAACGTCTTTGCCGCACAAGGATTTAACGTCTTTGCCGCACAAGGATTTAACGTCTTTGCCGCACAAGGATTTAACGTCTTTGCCGCACAAGGATTTAACGTCTT
>JAPUHZ010000481.1 GCA_027297485.1 Deltaproteobacteria bacterium | reverse complement strand
GAGATAAGAGCGCATGGATAGACCGAGTGACGCTCCTGCAGGGTCTCGGATATAGGGCATGGGGCCTTCTGACCGAAGGGAAGCAGCAATTATCTATGAGATGGGATACTGCCGTCCCCCTCCGGAGGGGACTCACCTTGTCGAAAGGGACTTCCTCCTGCCGAACTTGGGAGGGGAAGGTGGAGTGTTATTAAGAACTTGCTAATATCGAGGTTCTTGGCCTGTTTTTTGCTAGATCAAGAAGGTCTAACGGCTGGATAAAGAAGGGACGCTTTGAAGCGAGTGACCGTTATTATACCCAGCTGGAACGGAAAGGATCTCTTGAAGCCCTGCCTTGATTCTCTTTACCACCAGGAGTTTCAGGACTTTGTGACTATCGTGGTCGATAATGGGTCGACAGACGAATCTGTCCCATTCGTAAAAGAGCACTTTCCCCAGGTTCGGGTGATTTCTTTTGAAAACAATACTGGCTTCAGCGCGGCCGTCAATGCTGGAATTGCAGCTGCAGAGTCTCCCTATATCGCTCTCCTCAACAACGATACGGAGGTTCATCCCTTATGGCTCAAAGAACTGGTGGAGGCTTTGGAAGCGGATCCCAAAGCCGGATCTGCAGCGTCCAAAATACCATTTTTTTCAGATCCTGCTAGTGTAAATAGCGCCGGTGACGAGTTTAGCTTTTTTGGGGTTGCCTATCAGAGAAGGCTGATGCGGGGGGACTCCGACCTTTTTAACGAGCCTCGATACGTATTCAGCGCCTGCGGGGCCACTGCTCTATATCGTAAGGAGCTGTTTGAAACTATCGGTCTATTTGACGAGACTTTTTTTGCCTACCACGAAGATGTTGACCTAGGTTTTCGCGCCCAACTTGCAGACTACCGCTGCCTTTTCGTGCCCAAGGCCGTTGTTTATCATAAATACCAGATGACCTCATCGAGGGTGTCAAGCCTCCGAGTTTACCTGAACGAAAGGAACAAGTATTTTGTTCTCATAAAGAACCTGCCAACCAGGGTCTTTATTATTTGCCTTCCTCTGATTGCCCTTCACGAAGGGCTCTGTTTTTTTAAGGCCATTGGCAGAGGGCATGTGGGTGTTTATTTCAAGGCTCTTAAGGATGTATTGAGCAACCTTCCGCACCTGTTTCGAAATCGTGATCGCATCCAGGGGTGTCGAGTTGTAGATGACGCCTACGTAAGTAGCGTGATGTGCTTCTGGGATCCGTTACGTATGTTTTTTTATGGTTTAGGGGCCTCGCTATCGTTAAAGAAATAAAAATCAGAGGCAAGGTGATAACAGGGTCGCTTCATGGGGTAGGTGAGCTGTGGGTCATGAAGGCAGCTCTGCTGCGAATTCTTCAATTTAGCGAACTCTCCGTAACCGTTTTCGTGCGACAATCAGATCTTCCCGTTGTTTAGGCCTTGTCAAGTGGGTTCCGTGGTAACAAATTATCGGTTTACTTTGTTCCTTGGCGGGCTTGCCGGCGTTAATATATTCGTTACATTCCTTATCCAGTGGTATGTTTTGATTACCATTGGTCCGGGTACTGAAACCGATGCCCTCTTTGCCGCTATGGCGTTACCCCAGTTCGTATTAGCCGTTGTTAGTGGGTCCCTGATGCGTGTATTAGTACCGCTCTTAGCCGGAGAGGACGAAGAGCAGTCCAGACACGATGCTTGGAGCTTTTTTATTCTGATCGGTGCTATCTTCAGCGGTTTAGCAGTTTTGCTTTATTCCTTCGCGCCCTTTTTGGTTCCGTTCTTGGTCCCGGGGTTTTCTGATAACGGCAAGTCGCTTACCGTTCAATTAACCCGGATTCAATTGATCGGTATGGTCTTCCCGGCATTATCCTGTGTCTTGTGGGCGGCTTCCCATGCTCGTCGGCGTTTTCTTTGGACTGAACTGACGCAGCTGCTTGGATCGATTCTGGGTTTGGGAGTTCTGGTCTGGGCCTTGCCAAGGTATGGCATTGTGGGAGCAGCTTGGGTGGGTGTCATTCGAGCGATTTTGCAAACGCTATTATTGTTACCGGCTCAGGGAGGGTACTGTAAACCGAACTTGGACTGCGCAGCGCTGGGAAAGGCGTGGTACAGGATGAAACCCCTGTTGTTTGGGAGCGTCTATTATAAAACGGGTCCTTTGGTAGATCGTTTCCTGTCCTCCTTGACGCCCGTAGGCGGACTTTCGTTGTTGTATTTTGGGCAACAGATATATGGCTCAGCTACTCAAATAATGGATAGGGCTCTTGTTGCGCCCATGGTCCCGCTTTTGGCGGCCCATGCGAAGGTCGGCAATCCCGCCATTTTCCAGTATATTTACCGTAAGCAACTTTGGCGGGTGACTTGTCTCACAGGTGGTGGTTGTCTCTTACTACTCCTAACCGGTGAGCCTCTATTCAGGCTTCTCCTCGATCATGGTGATATCACAGGTGAAAGCTTGAGACTGCTATGGTGGATTATGGTGGCATTGATGGGCTTTTTTATTGGTAGTACGGTGGGGCAAATCCTGTCTTCGGCCTTTTACGCGATAGGTAATACTCAAACCCCAACGAAAGTGGGTGTTATTGGTTTCACGTTGGGGGTCCTTTTTAAAGTCGTCGGGTTCTTCCGGTTTGGTTTGTTGGGCATCGCTATGGGGACATCTTTGTATTATTTGTTAAATGTGTTTGCCCTATATATTTTACTGGAAAGGGAACACCGTGATGCCGTCTCCCGCTAAGGTAGAGCTCGAGGACAAACCTTGTCCCTTGGGTTGTCCTGCGGGCGATGATGAGGTACTGACTGGTCACGACAGATTGCACGAATTGCCCGGCACATTCACCGTAGTCAAGTGCCGCGCCTGCGAGCTTATGCGTACAAATCCACGTCCGACGCAGAGAACAATCGGTTTCTACTACCCGCAGGACTACGGTCCTTACCAAAGTACACAGGTTGCCCTTACTCCGGGCAGAAAAATACGGCATCGTTGGTGGAAGCAGATCATGAGGAGGGTTTTCGACACTGAAACCAGGAAAATCCCTCCACTTCAACCTGGCCGAATGTTGGAAATCGGTTGTGCATCCGGTGCTTTTCTGCGCCAAATGGCTGGGGTTGGATGGGAAGTGGAAGGGTTGGAATTCTCCGAGAAGATGGCCGACGCCGTACGTACTCTCGGATATCCAATTTATAACGGTACATTAGAGAGCATGCAAGATCCAGTGGAACCTTACGATCTCATTGTCGGTTGGCATGTGCTTGAACATCTGCACGATCCTATTCATGCCCTGCGAAAGTTACACTGCTGGTCAAAGTCGGCCGGTTGGTTAGCCGTCTCCATGCCAGATGCCAGTGCGTTAGAATTTAAGATCTTTAAGGATAGATGGTATGGCCTTGACCTCCCGAGGCATCTTTTTCACTATACCCCTAAAACATTAAGTCATGTTCTTGGAAAAGGAGGATGGAAGGTAGAACGGATTCTATGGCATCACAATCCCAACAACCTCTTGCAAAGTTTGCGCTATTGCAGTCAGGAGCGTGGTTGGAGTCAATCGAAGGATTATTTACTGGACCTTGTCCAAAGGCGGCGGCACCGCTATTTGCACCTGTTTCTTGGAAAATTTCTTGGGACACTGCACACTAGCGGCCGCATGACGGTATGGGCGTGCAGGATTTGAAGTCTTCATGCGTGCTCTAGTCGCTTGGAAACCTAGATTTCGCGACCCTAGGGTAGCTAGCACCAGAATCCGATGTTTAAATCCCCTACGAGAGCTTCAATCAAATGGCTTTCCGATAGAGCTGTTCGATCCTAAGCAGGTTGATCGTTATGCAGTAGTGGTTTACGGCAAGCTATATGATGATACTAATTATCGAGAAGCGGAAGGGCTTCAAAAACTTGGTGTCCGTATTGTTTTTGACCTTTGTGATAATCATTTCTATAACCCGAACGAATTAGTTTCCTTGAGGGAAGCGAAAGATCCATTGAGGCGTATGATGGCGTTGGCTGATGGACTTGTCGCCTCTACGGAAGCTATGGCAGAAGTAATGCGTTCGGAGCTTTCGGTACCACGCCATATTACTGTTATTGGCGACGCGGTCGAGACTGAGATTCTGGGAAAGAAGACGCCGATTTGGGATGGTGGTTGGCAGCGGTATCAATTGAAAAAGCTATTGGACCAATTGGAGATTGAGAGGCGCAATGGCTGCACGCAGCTGGTTTGGTTCGGCATTCATGGCGGGCCCAATGCTGAGTATGGCATGCTCGATTTGATAAAAATAAAACCGTTAGTGGAAAGGATGCACCGGTGTTTTCCCCTTAGTCTAACTGTGATCAGCAATTCCAGAATCAAGTTTAATCGTGCGATAAAGCCATGGCGTATTCCTACTCGCTACCTCACTTGGCATCCGGCTACTTTCTTGTCAGGATTGCGGGCCCATACCATCAGTCTGATCCCCATATCCGATAATCCATTCACACGTTGTAAAAGTAATGTTCGGTTAGCATTGTCTTTGCAAATGGGCTTGGCAGTGGTGGCAGACTCAATCGCGAGTTACCAACCCTTTGCCAAGGTATGTTGCCTTGACGATTGGGAAAGAGGCTTGGAAGGTTATCTCTCTCATCCGGATTTGCGTCAGCGCCATGTCGAGGCGGGTCGAGCGATCCTTGCCAAAGAATGGACCGGAACTCATATTGCTAACCAATGGCGTGAATATTTCGAAAAGCTATTAGCTCGCTGACTATGCCAATCGGAGGTTTGGTAGGGGGGCCTGGAAGGGAAAACGAAGTGAGGCGGAAGTGATTCCCGACAAACGTGTCCTTTTAATGAATGAGCGGTTTAACCTGTTAGACAAACACGTCTTGGAAATTGGCTGTAATGTATGATCACTCTAAATGGTTGAGATTGGACGATATCGTCACAATTTTGAGGATCGCGGGATTTGAGAAAGTTGATATCTTGGAGACGCGGCGTGAGCGGAATGGGCCAAGGGCTCTGTTGATTGGTGAAAGGAATTAAGAGCCGAAGGAAATGCAAGACTTTTTTCAGTGGTTCGAAGCCCAAGTAGACAAAAGCCGTCCATGGCTCATTTTGGGTAAAGGTCCGAGCTTTTCCAAACGGAATGAATTCGATGTAAGGCAATATTACACGTTATCCCTCAATCACGCAGTGCGTGAGCAGCCAGTCACCGTAGCGCATATGATCGATTATGATGTCGTCGATGCTTGTGGAGAAAGCCTTCTCACCAATGCTAAGTATCTCGTGCTACCATGGATTCCTCATATCAATAACCGCCCAGGTCGACAAAATCTGGAAGAACTGGCCCATAACCATACAATTTTAGGCACTTTGAACAAACAGGGCCGCCTCTTGTGGTACAATCATAGCAGGGCACGTAAAGTACATGGGAACTCTCCCGTCGTAAGAGTCAAGTTCTTTAGCGCCGTAGGAGCGATCAATTTGCTGGCAGGGGCGGGGGTAAGGCAAATCCGGTCTTTGGGATTAGACGGAGGAGCCACCTATAGCAATGAGTTTGATGATTTGAAGGATAAAACATTGCTCGTGAATCGACGCACAAGCTTTGATCGACAATTCGAAGAAATCGCAAGGACGATTATGACCACAAGAGTCGATTACGCTCCTCTCGATGTAGCATCTCCGATTCGGGTCTATGTCGGCTCCACGGAAGCACAAATGCTATCGGTGAAAGTGTTGGAATTTTCAATCCTCAAGCATGCAAGTATGAGCGTTGAGATATTTCCATTACATCTTTCCAAGGTTAGTATCCCTGAGCCAAATGATCTAAAACACCGCCCTCGCACGCCCTTCTCCTTTCAGCGTTTCTTAATCCCCGCTCTAGCTGAGTATCGTGGCAGAGCTATTTACCTGGATTCGGATATGCAGCTTTTTAAGGATATACGTTCTCTTTGGACATGGCCATTGGAAGGGGCAGATCTACTTGCAGCGCGCGAACCCGACGCCAACAATCGCCGTCCACAGTTTAGCGTGCTCCTTTTAGACTGTAGTTCCCTAAACTGGGATGTCCATGAAATCGTAGACACCCTTGATCAAGGAGGGTTAAGTTATGAGCAGTTGGTCTATGAGATGTCGGTGGCAAAAAACATTCATTTTGATCTTGATCCAACGTGGAATTCACTAGAGAGATACAGCGATGGCGAGACTGCACTGCTTCACTTTACGGATATGAATACTCAGCCGTGGGTATCAAGAGAAAATTCACTAGGGTATTTATGGCTGAGATATCTTTTCGAGGCAATCGACTCGGGATTTATCTCAAAGGAATTGGTAAGACAACATGTGATGCAGGGCTATGTGAGACCGTCACTTCTTTATCAGGTAGAGCACCGCATAGACGATAGTTTTCTTCTGCCCAAAGAGGCCAGATTGCTAGATAGAGATTTTGTGGCGCCCTATCATTTCATCCGTAGACATGGGAGGTCGCCGTGGCTTCATCCGACGAAATTACTGCGAGCGGCAGCGAGGCACTATTATCAAAAGAGTCCGGCGTTTTGGTTGCAGCGCAGGTTGCATGATTGGCTTTCAAGATAAAACGAGACCAAGGAACATGGTCAAAGCACTGGTTCTAGCAGGTGGCCGAGGAACTCGGCTTCGCCCCCTCACACACACAGCGGCCAAGCAGTTGGTTCCCGTGGCCAACCGGCCCATTCTTTTTTATGTCCTGGACAACCTTGCCGGCGCGAGGATTAGGGAGGTGGGAGTTGTCGTTTCCCCAGAAACACACAAGGCGGTTCAAGAGGCGGTGGGGGATGGGAGCCGATGGGGGTTT